>JBMOGP010000744.1:0-1500 GCA_049318285.1 Hyphomonadaceae bacterium | reverse complement strand
ATGACCGGCGGCACGGGATCCGACGTGTTCGCTTTCGGGGCTCTGGCCGACAGCGGCGTTGGCATTGTGCGCGACCAGATCATCGACTTCCAGAGCCGCACGGCTGCGGGCCAGATCGCCTACGACATGATCGACCTGCGGTCGATCGACGCCAACACCGGGACCACCGGCGACCAGGCCTTCACGTTCCAGGGTATGGGCGCGTTCACCCGCGTCGCCGGCCAGCTGCGCTACGGTGCGGGCGTCCTGCAGGGCGATGTCAACGGCGACGGCAGGGCCGACTTCGAGCTTGGGCTGATCAACGTCGCCGCGCTGCACCTCAACGACTTCATGCTCTAACGGATCGGCGGCGAGCGCACGGCGCGGGTCCCCCTGATCAGCGCGCCGGCGCCGTCATGGTGAAGGCGTTGGCGGTGGGCTTGGACGGCGTCGTCTGCGCCGTCACGTCGCGCATGGGGTTGAGGATGCGCGTGTGCATCGCCTCGATCGGCGAGATGCTTCAATAGTCGTAGTCCACGCCATCGGTGGCGGCGAGTTGGTCGATATCGACGTTCTGAAGGGCTCCCGAAAAGCCCGTGCCGGCCACGGCAGGCCGGCCGAAGCCGCTGCTCGCCCGTTAGAAATTGAGCGCGCTCTCGACACTGGGGTTGATCTCGACGGGGCTGCCTGCCTCTAGCGTCACCAGCGTGCGCAGGCCGTAGTGCTGTTAGCTCAGCCAGCGCGCCAGCAGCGTCGCCTCCCATCAAGCAGCCAACCATGGCTATGTCACCGTCAAGCCGGCAGAGGCGCGAGGGAACGCGCCTGATTGTCACGAAAGACGTCAGAGGGCTGGGCGAAACGCGCGGCCCATTCTTCCATGCAGGAGCAACCATAAGCTGGGTCTGACGTCTGACGCGCGCTGTGAGTTCTTCCGTGATCGGTAGCGACCTCGACACACATATGAGGCTGGCCGCCTTCGACCACGTGCAGACGCTGTTGGAGACCCACGACCACTTCATCGCGAACGATCTGACGCCCGGATTCCACTTCCAAGGAGAGCGCCCCCGCTGATCAATCCCCAGTGAGGCATCTTCGAGGCGCAGCAAATCCGCTACTTGCTCTCAATCAAGGCAGTCGATCCGCAATGACTTCAACCAGGAGCGCCCCGTCACCGGTAGTAAGTCACTCAAGGACCCCTCCGTGCCACCACTCTGGCCGAATGGCGGGAACTCGGCGCTACCTGAGTCATGCTGGGTGAGAGGAGTTCATGCGACCAGTTTTGATTTGTCTGATGGCGTGCAAGGCTCTACCCGGGTGGGATCTTGATAGAGGCGATGGGAAACGCCCCTGCTTTGATGAACCAAACAATCGTTTTGTGGAGTAAGATCTGCTAAAATCATCGCATGCCGATCCATGACCTCGTCTATGACCCAACCGACCCAGCCGTCCGTCGCGACCCTTTTCCGCTCTATCGTCGCCTGCGCGACAACGATCCGGTGCATTGGTCCCCTGTCCTGAAGA
>JBMOGP010000743.1:0-1501 GCA_049318285.1 Hyphomonadaceae bacterium | reverse complement strand
TCGATCGAATCCCGCGGCGCCCACTCGATAGGTGGGTTTGCTGGGCGGGACGGGCTTCTTCGCGATAGCTATGCAGTGATCACGGGTTCCAGGGCGCCTTGTTGACACGGCATTGAAAGGTTGAACTTTCCCGGTCGCGTAGAGCTTGAGTCTGCATGGACAAGATCGACTCCCGAACGCTGCCGGTGGAGGCGTGTCGGCCGAAAAAGGGTGCCCAGCTTCCTGAGGCTGAAGCGTTCTGTGTATGCCGGGATTCGCTAGTGATGCGTCCAAGGCTCACAATCGCTCAACATCAGTGAGCGCCAGGTTCTCTTCATGCGCGAGTTGGAGATCAGGTTCCACGTTCCGCCGGATTCACTTGAGTCCCTGCGGCAAGAACTGAACCGGAAGGGCGCTCGTTCGACCCGGATGATCGCGCACTACTTCGACACGCCGGAGGATGCGCTTGGCAGCCAGCAGATGTCGCTGCGCTTGCGTCAAGAAGGGCGACGCTGGTTCCAGACCTTGAAGGCCCAGCGCAGCAGCAGCGGCGTCGATCGGTTGGAACACAACGTCGCGCTTCATGTCCCGCCCGGAACGATGCCAGTCCTTGAGATCGCCCGCCACGACGGCACAGAGGCGGGCGCACGATTGCGTCAGGTGTTGCGCGGTGCGGCCGCCGAAGCGCTTGT
Organism: Hyphomonadaceae bacterium; assembly: GCA_049318285.1. Lineage (GTDB taxonomy): Bacteria > Pseudomonadota > Alphaproteobacteria > Caulobacterales > Hyphomonadaceae > UBA7672. The sequence continues at coordinate 830 of JBMOGP010000743.1, read as the reverse complement.
TGAACGCTACACCACAGAGGTCACGCGACTGGCCTGCCTATTGCCCGTGTCCAGCACCACGGTCGAGGCTGCGTTGGACACGGGCATTCTTCGCTCTGGCGAAAGGCAGGTACTGATTTGCGAGCTGGAGCTGGAACACCGGTCGGGCGACATCCCCCCGCTCTTCGCGCTCGCGCAACTGTGGCGGCGCCACGGCGGGCTCTGGCTGGACTCACGCTCGAAGGCGATGCGCGGCGCGACGCTGGCGAAAGGCCTCGCCCATGGCACACCCGTCAAGGCCCGTGCGCCAGCATTGGAACGCGACATGGATGCCTCCCGCCTGCTGCGCACGGTGATGCTGTCAACCCTCGAACAGGTGCTCGGCAATGCCAGCGAACTGGCGGCGGGCAGTTCGGATGAGGAGCACGTGCACCAATTGCGTGTCGGCGTGCGAAGACTGCGCACGGTGCTGCGCGAGCTGGAGCCTTTGTCCGAGGTCTTTGAGTCCGGTTGGGAACCAGCCCTGTCGGACGCATTCGCCCAGCTGGGCGCGATTCGTGACGACCACGCTGTCGCCGCAGCGGTGAGACCCCTGTTGGAGCGGGCCGGCGCACCGAAACTTGGGTGGCGCTCCGTCAACACAGCCGATGATCCCGGCGCCATCGTTCGTGCCGACTCCTTCCAGGACACCTTGCTCGATCTGCTGCGCTGGGCGTTGTCCGAACCAGCCTCAGCCGCGCCGAAGCTCGCGCCTCACGAGGTACGACGGTGCTTGGTCGAGCGGCTGTCGCGACTGCACAGGCAGGTGACGCGCGGCGGCGAGGCATTCGAGCAGTTGCCCGAAGAAGAGC
>JBMOGP010000742.1:0-1505 GCA_049318285.1 Hyphomonadaceae bacterium | reverse complement strand
GACCCGCAGATTCTCGAGCGGCTGACGCGCGTGATCATGATCCGCATGCGGCAGGCGCGAAAGAAAGTGGTCCGGTCCGCCGAGCCCCGCGTGTTCGGGCTGGTCGCCACTTCGCCGACAATAGACCTCAAGCAGCGCGCCCGGATGATCGCCAGCGACCTGCAGGCAATGGGCTTGCGCGTCGCCATTGTCGGCGAGGAGGCAGTCGGCATGCCCGCGGCGTATTTCGACGAACTCGAGACGCGCAACGAGATTGTCATGCTGCTTTCGACCCTTGGCGACACGCCATGGTTCAAGATGACCCAGCGCCATTCGGATCGAATCTGGATGTTCGCGCGCTCGGATGCGCGGCCGTCCATCCCGCTTCTGCCGGACGATCCCTCGCCTGCCCGGCAGTTCAAGCTTGTCGACCTTGTCCTGCTGCACCATGCCAGCGAACGCTCGGCGGCGCTGACGCTGGAATGGAAGTACGCGTCGGAAGCCGCGCGGGTATTCCACTGGAACGGCATGGGGGAGGCCGAGTGCCGCAGGCTTGCGCGCACGATGGCCGGCAAATCCGTGGGTCTGGTTCTCTCAGGCGGCGGCGCGCGCGCTTATGCTCAGATCGGCGTAATCCGGGCGTTGCGCGAAGCCAACTGCCCGATCGACTTCGTCGGCGGGACATCGATGGGTGCGGTCATTGCAGCAACCGTCGCGTGCGGCTGGGATGATGCAGAGATCGACAGACGCATCCGTAAGGCCTTCGTCGAAAGCAATCCGCTGTCAGACTATCGCCTGCCTGTTGTGGGCCTTGTGAAAGGGCATAAGGTCGACGCACGCCTGAAGGAGCATTTCGGCGACCTGCAGATCGAAGACCTGCCCATTCCCTATTTCGCAGTGTCGACCAACCTCACACAGGGCTCATATCAGGTGCATACAGAGGGCCTGTTGCGCGAGGCGCTGCGTGCGACGATCTCACTGCCGGGCATCCTGCCGCCGGTCGTGTCTCACAAGCAGGTGCTGGTCGACGGCGCCGTGCTGAACAATTTCCCCGTCGACGTGATGCGCGAGATGCATCGCGGAAGAATCGTCGGCGTCGACGTGGCCGTGACGCCGGGAGGGCTTCTCCCGGATGATTTCATCGACCCGCCGGGCTTCTTCGGATGGACCATGCGCCACGGCTTCAAGTCTGCACCGCCGATCGCCAACCTGCTGATGCGCGCAGCCACAGTCAGCATGGACCCGAACAAGCATCGTAACCTGACCGACATCCTGATCGTGCCGCAGATGAAGGGCATCGAACTGCGCGACTGGGCGGACTACGAGCCCGCCGTCGAAGCCGGCTACAACGACATGAAGGCCGCCCTCGCCGACATGAAGGGCCCGCTGGCGCAGATCATACGCGGCAACGCCGCGGCGATCGCGGACTAATCTTCCTCTTCGCCCTCGATGGCCATCGCCGCGAAGCAGAGAATAGGCGCGGCCCTGCGTGAACTTGCCGACCTCGACGCCTGTCGTCGTGAACT
>JBMOGP010000741.1:0-1515 GCA_049318285.1 Hyphomonadaceae bacterium | reverse complement strand
CGGACGCTGCGCTCTGCTGGAGGAGTGCAATGGCCAACGAAACCACCATACCGGCGAAGGCGCGCGGCTCGATCGGGCGGCCCAAAGCAGCAACAGTCAAAACGCGCTGGATCAGCTTCCGAGTGACGGCGGAGGAGCATTTCCAGCTGCTCGACAAGGCGCAGCGCTCCGGTCTCAGCCCCGGCGAGTTCGCCCGCTCGCGGGCGCTCCGTGGCGTCGTCCGCGCCAAGAAGGGCCCGCCAGAAACTCAGCCGGTGTTCGGCGAGGCGACGCGCGAGGTCTACCACGAGCTGCGCCGCCAGGGCGTGCTGCTCAACCAGATCGCCCACCACTGCAACACGCACAAAATCCCGCCGCCGCCCGAGATGTCCGCGCTCTCCGCGACCATCATGGCGCTCTGGCAAAAGCTGCTGACCCCATGATCCCGCGCATCCAATCGGCTGGTGGCTCGTTCCGCGGTGCCGGCAAATACTATCTGCACGACAAGCTGTCCGAGGCCGCGCGCGAGGCGGGCCCCGCCGATGTCAAAGACCAGACCGACTAACGAGTCTGGTTCACCGACACCCGCAACTGCCTCAACACCGATCCGCAGCGCGCGCTCGACGAGATGTGGCGCACGGCCGAGGATCAGCAATGGCTGAAAGCCCAGGCCGGCGTCAAACGGTCGGGCCGCGTGTGCGAGGACCCGGTCAAGACGCTGTCGCTCGCCTGGCACAAGGACGACACGCCGACGCCGGAACACATGGTCGAGGCGGCCGACGCTTTCCTCAAACACATGGGCTGGGAGCAGCATCAGGCCGTCTACGTCGCGCACCGAGACACCGAGCACAAGCACATCCACATCATCGTCAACCGCGTGCATCCCGAGACCGGTCGAACGATGGATGACTACCGCGAGCGGGTGCGCGCGCAGGAATGGGCGCTGGCCTATGAGAAAGAGCACGGCAAGATCTGGTGCGAGCAGCGCGAGGTCAACGCCGCCGAGCGCGCGGGCCGGACCGCGGAGCCCGAGCGCGCGGCCAGCGAGGTCAAGCCGCCGCAAGTGGCCAACGATCACTTGCCGCACAACGTCGTCATGCTCACCCGAGAACACGAGCAGGCGTTCAACGCTGCCGAACAGGCGCGCGAACAGCAAGACCGGCCCGACCGCGAGCAGCTCAAAGCTGAGCAACGCGCCGAACGCGAAGCCTTCTTCGCAGGCGGCGCCAAGCTGTTCAAGGCCACCCGCCACGCCGCCTATGACGAGGTTCGCAAGGAGTACGCGCCCGAATGGCGGCAGTTCTACAAGGAAAGCGCCGCCGCCGAGCAGTCCGCCGAAGCCTGGTCCGCCAACGCGATGACCCGCGCGTTGTACTTTGCAGGCCGCGGCGAGTGGGGCCAGGCCCGCGACGCCTTCTCCGATCGCGACAGCGTTCGCGATGCCGTCGCCGCCGAATTGGCCGAGCACAAATCGGACCTGAAGGAGCGCCAGACCGGCGACCTGCGCGAGCGGCAACGGGACGCCTGCGATGCCCT
>JBMOGP010000740.1:0-1523 GCA_049318285.1 Hyphomonadaceae bacterium | reverse complement strand
GAGCCCGCGGGATGGTCGGCGGGCAGATGATCGACATGCACCCGATGGCCGATGGGGAAGAGCCGCTGCAGGTGCTCACACGTATGCAGCGGCTGAAGACCGGCGCGCTGATCACGCTGGCGGGGGAGGTGGGGGCCTTGCTCGGCGGCGCCACCGAAGCCGAACGGCACGCGATTTCGGGGTATACAAACGACCTGGGACTAGCTTTTCAGATTGTGGACGACCTGTTAGATGTTGAGGGTGATCCATCGATCCTCGGCAAGGCGACTTCCAAGGACCTGGACGCAGGGAAAATGAACTTTGTGTCCTTGTTGGGGGTCGAAGGGGCCCAGGACAGGGTGCTCTATCTCGCCGCCCAGGCAAAACAACATCTGGCGTCCTTCGGGTCCAGGGCGACATCTCTTCTTCACACGGTCGACTTTGTTCTCAACCGCCGCCATTAATGATCCGGAATGCGCGGACAGGGATATGGCATGACGACATCGACCCCATTGCTCGACCAGATCAGGACCCCCGCTGATCTCAAGGGGCGGAACAAGGCTGAGCTACGCCAGATCGCCGACGAGTTGCGCGCAGAGACGATCAGCGCCGTGTCGGTGACCGGCGGTCACCTCGGCGCCGGTCTGGGCGTGGTCGAGCTGACAGTCGCCATCCACGCCGTGTTCGACACGCCAGCCGACAGGCTGGTCTGGGACGTCGGCCACCAGGCCTATCCGCACAAGATCCTGACGGGACGCCGTTCGCGCATCCGGTCGCTGCGCCAGGGCGGCGGCCTCTCCGGCTTCACCAAGCGCGACGAGAGCGAGTACGATCCTTTCGGCGCAGCTCACGCGGGCACGTCGGTTTCCGCAGCCGCCGGTTTTGCCGTGGCGCGCGACCTGCTTGACCGCGACAACCGCGTGATCGCGGTGGTCGGCGACGGCGCGATGAGCGCGGGCATGATCTATGAGGCTATGAACAATGCCGGCGCGATGCACGCGCCGCTGATCGTAATCCTCAACGATAACGACATGTCGATCGCCCCGCCGGTTGGCGCGGTGAGCCATTACCTGTCCCGTACGGTGTCCTCGAAGGGCTATCGGAAAGTGCGCAAGCTCGCCAAGCGCGTGACTCGCAAGATTGGCATCGAGGGCATTGTGAAGAAGGCGGAGCATTCGATCCGCAGCTTCAACATGGGCGGTGACATGTTCGACGCGCTCGGCTTCTACTATGTCGGCCCGATTGACGGGCACGACATGGATGCGCTTGTCGACGTGCTGGAGAATGCCCGCGACATGACGAACGGGCCGGTTCTGGTCCACGTCGTGACGCAGAAGGGAAAGGGTTACGACCCCGCCGAGAGCGCCGACGACAAGTATCATGGCGTCTCCAAGTTCAACGTTGTGACGGGCGAGCAGGCCAAGGCGAAGGCCGGGCCGCCGAGCTACACCAAGGTGTTCGCGCACGAGATGGTGCGGATCGCCGAGAAGGATCCGCTCGTTGTTGGCATCACAGCGGCGATGCCGTCTGGCACCGGCCTCGAC
>JBMOGP010000739.1:0-1528 GCA_049318285.1 Hyphomonadaceae bacterium | reverse complement strand
ATTCGCGCGTCGGCTCCATTCCGTGCTGTGCTGGCCTGCCTGTCGCCCCGTCGCGACATAGACGAAGCGCCAGGTCTTGCCCTCGGCGCGCACGAAATCGCCGAGGAAGCGCCAGCCCGTCTTGCCTTCTTCCAGTCGCGCCGGAATCTCGAACAGAACAGTCTTGTCGCTCCCCACACGCGCATCAACCGGTGTGCTATCCTTTTCCTGCAGGCTATAGCTAACGCCCTTCAGCGGGCCGGTCACGCTGAGGCGCAGGACAGCGTTGCCAGCCCCCAGACCCGTCATCTCAACCCGCGCAGGCCTCGCACAGGCCGCGGATCTCGATCACCGCGCTGCGCATCTGGAAGTTCACGCTCTCCATTTCCTGCGTGAGCTTCTTCACGCTGTCATTCGCGTGCAGCTCTCCTGCCATCCCGCACTTGTCGCAGATGAGAAACACCGCGGCGTGCCCGTGCTTCCAGTGCCCGCAGGCGACATAGGCATTCAGGCTCTCGATCTTGTGGGCGAGGCCCATCTCCAGGAGGAAATCCAGAGAGCGATAGACTGACGGCGGCTTGGCCGCGCCATCGTCCCCCAGATGCTCCAGCAGGTCGTAAGCCTTCGCCGGCCCCGCAGACTCCAGCAGCAAGGTCAGCACTTTCCTGCGCAGTGGGGTCAGCTTGCCGCCGCGCTGGCCGCAAAGTGCCTCGGCCTCCTTGAGGCTGTCGGCAAGGCCGTCGGGTGCGCAGGCGAGGTGGGCATGAGCCATGCCCCAATGTCCGCTGACCCGCCTCGATTCACAAGGGCTGGCCAGGGCGTGCCGCCGGAACTAGGAAATCGACCGGTCAACCAGCTTCATGCACGCGTCCATGTCTGGTCTGCACGCTCGCAATCGGGGGGACCGAAATGCCGGAAGCCACAGCCGCAGCGGCCGCCCCGGTGCGTACTCCCGCCGAGACAGCGCTCGCGGCGCTCCGCTTCCTGCTGTCCAACCGTCTCGGCGTCATCCTGCTCGGCTGAAGACTGGTCGCCCTTGTCGCCCGCCAACTGCCCATGTCTGCCCGCCATGTCGCTGGCGCGTCCGGCAATGACTGGCTCCGCAGCGTCATGACGCCTGCCCAGCTCGCCGCATCCGCACGGTGGGCCTCGCGGGCTGGCCTGATCCTCGCCCTAGCTCATGTCCGCCTCGCTGGTGTGCGCGTCGGTGGCGTTGACGTCCTGCAGACCAGTCGCGGCAGGTTGGCAATCGGCGCAGCTCACGCCCTCGCGCTCACCGTCGGCTGCATGGCCTTCATCTGGACGCCAGCAACAGCGGTTTCGCTGACGCTGCACGACGGCTTCATCTTCTTCGACGCCATCCACAGGATTGACAAGGGACAGACGCCGTCCAACGTTTTTCCAACCCGGCTCGGCGCAGCGATGCTCTATCTTCCTTGGCTGGGGTCGAAACTCTCTGGCGGCTATGATGGCGCGATCGAATTGTCGTCCGCTCTGGTCGCGTTAATCCTCTGCCTTGCGTGCATGCAGGCACGCGCGCAGCGCCATC
>JBMOGP010000738.1:0-1532 GCA_049318285.1 Hyphomonadaceae bacterium | reverse complement strand
CGAGGGCATAAACTGAACTGTGTAAACGGCCATCGAAAGGATGACACTAAGGAGACCCGATGGCTATTGACCTCAGGCTCGTTGACAAGTTGCTGGCCGACTACAAGAAGCCAGAAGACCTGATCGGCGAAAACGGGCTGCTGCAGCAGTTGACGAAGGCGCTGCTGGAGCGGGCGATGCGCGCCGAACTGACCGAGCACTTGGGCGATGAGAAGCACGACCCTGCCGGGCACAACAGCGGTAATTCGCGCAACGGCGTGACGACCAAGACGTGGAAGGGTGATTTTGGCGAGATGGCGCTGGAGACGCCGCGAGACCGCGACGGCAGCTTCGAGCCGAAGATCGTCGGCAAGGGGCAGACGCGCTTCACAGGTTTCGACGACAAGATCATTTCGATGTACGCGCGGGGCATGAGTGCGCGCGAGATCCAAGGGCACCTGGAAGAGATCTACAAAGTGGAGGTGAGCCCAGCGTTGATTTCCAACGTCACCGAGGCGGTGATGGACGAGGTTAAGAACTGGCAGAACCGTCCGCTGGAGGCGGTCTATCCGATCCTGTACATGGACGCTTTAGTGGTGAAGGTTCGTGACGCCGGGCACGTTCGCAACAAAGCGATCTACGTGGCGATAGGCGTCAACAGGGAAGGCAACAAGGAGGTGCTCGGGCTGTGGGCCGGGCCCACGGGCAACAGCGCGGAAGGGGCAAAGTTCTGGCTGCAGGTTTTGACGGAGATGAAGAACCGCGGGGTGGCCGACGTCTTCATCGCATGCGTGGATGGCGCATGCGTGGATGAATTGAAAGGGGGATTCCCGGAATTGATAGCGACGGTGTTTCCGGAAACGCAGGTGCAGTTTTGCATTGTGCATCAGGTGCGGGCCTCGTTGAACTACGTCTCGTGGAAGCAGCGCAAGGAAGTGGCTGCGGATTTACGGCCGATTTACTGCGCCAGCACGGCGGAAGACGCCGAACGGCGGCTCGACGAGTTCGCCGCGAAATGGGATGGGAGCTACCCCACGATCAGCCAGATGTGGCGCCGGAACTGGGAATATCTGACGCCGTTTTTCGCCTATCCGGCGGACATTCGCAAGGTGATCTACACCACCAACGCGGTCGAGTCGCTGAACATGAGCTTGCGCAAAGTGATCAAAACGCGCGGCTCGTTTCCCAACCTGGAATCGGCGATGAAGCTGCTGTACCTGGCCTTGGAGCGCATCGCCACGAAGTGGACTAAGCCCGTGAAAGATTGGAAGGCCGCTTTGCAACGCTTCACGATTTTATTCGGCAATCGCGTTCCGAAAACCACGGCTGCCTAACTGCTCGCCCATGAAACAATCGGAACAAGAGCTTCTTGGGATGGGGGCGCCGCCCCCAAACCCCCGAGATTTAGCGCTTTCGCGCCAGGATTCCTGGACCGGGAGGCGAACTGCGCTCGCACCCCCGGCATCCTGGCCCCTGAGTCGGCGCTCGGGTTGCGTCTCCGCAGAGCCCTACCCTCCGCTCAGGTCCGCTCAGTCTACCAGGGATGCACACTC
>JBMOGP010000737.1:0-1534 GCA_049318285.1 Hyphomonadaceae bacterium | reverse complement strand
GATCCGGGGGGCGCCTTCGCGTGGAATCGCCGGTCGGAATGCGCCGGATTACGCAGCCATGACCGTGCCGACAAAAATCAGCATCTTGCTGTCTGCCCGAACTGATGCGTCAGTCGCGTGGTCACGGGCGAGGAGCCGGATGAAGGACATGCGTGTATCGCTGACCGAACGCTTCGTGAAAGTTGCATCGGCAGGCGAGCGGGCCTCGCCGATCTTCATGGATGACGCGGTGATCGGCTTCGGTGTGCAGGTCCGTCGCAATGGGCGCAAGACCTTCACCTTCGACTATACGTTCGAGGCCCGCCGGCGCCGTGCGACAATTGGGGATCACCCCGTCTGGGGGGTGGCTGCCGCGCGCGAGGAGGCGAAGCGGCTCAAGCGCGAGGTCGACAGCGGTCGCGACCCGCTTGCGACACGCGATGCGCGCTGGGAGGCCGCGACGGTCCGCGATCTCGTCGCGCGCTACATCGCCGAACATGCAGCAAGGCTCGTGCCCGAAGCGCGCAGGACGCAGATCAGCATGCTCGAGACCCATGTTCTGCCCGCCTGGGGCGATCGCAAGGTCATGGATATCCGAACCGGCGATGTCGATGCGTTACTGGCCGATATCGCCAGGGGCCGCGCCCGGCGCCACAAGGCGAAGACGCGGCACCGGCGCGAGAAGCCGCTGGCGCCGGCAAAGCCAACACCGGTTCAGGCCAACCGTGTCGGCGCGGTGCTCCGCAAGATGTTCAATCTGGCGATCCGCTGGGAGTTACGCACCGACAACCCGGCCAAGGACTTCCTCCGCAACCCCGAGCACCCTCGCGAGCGCTTCCTGAATGCGCGCGAGATCGATCGGCTGACCGACGTCCTCGATCGCCACCCGAACCGGCGCGGTGCCAACATCGTCCGGCTCCTGATGCTCACCGGCGCCCGGCGCGGCGAGGTGCTCAATGCCCGCTGGGAGCAGTTTGACCTCGACGTTGGCGTCTGGACCAAGCCTGCCGCAGCGACCAAGCAGAAGCGTCTGCACCGGGTGCCGATCTCCGGTGCAACGATGCAGCTTCTCCGAGCGGTGCGTTCGACGGTTCCAATCGACTGCCCTTGGGTGTTTCCCGGTGATGTCGATGGGAAGCCGGTGCAGGAGATCAAGCGCTTCTGGGACGACGTGAGGGCCAAGACGGACCTGCCGGGTGTCCGTATCCATGATCTGCGCCACACCTTCGCGTCACTGCTGGTCTCGGGCGGTATGAGCCTGCCGATGATCGGCAAGCTCCTCGGCCACACACAGGTAGAGACCACAGCCCGCTATGCGCACCTCTTCGACGATCCGCTCCGGGTGGGGCTTGAGCAGGTGGGCGAGATGCTGCGCACTCCGTTGAAGGTCGTCCATGCTAATCCAGCGGCATAGGTCGCGGCATTCCCGAGCGGGATCATTCGAACTGATGAGTCGAGGATCGCTGTCGTTCTTTCCCGCTCGGGACAGTCTGGTCCGTCACGCCTCGATGCCGCGCACTTGGCGTGCCTCGATCATCGGTATCGCGAGTACGCA
>JBMOGP010000736.1:0-1538 GCA_049318285.1 Hyphomonadaceae bacterium | reverse complement strand
GCGCAGCGTGACGCGGAAGCGCCTCGGCATCCTGATATCCGGACGCGGCTCGAACATGGAGGCGCTGCTCAAGGCTGCACTTGATCCGGGCTGGCCGTGCGAGCCTGTGCTGGTCCTGTCCAATCGGCCCGACGCGGGAGGGCTCGACAAGGCGCGCAGCTGCGGCGTACCAACCGCTGCAATCGACCACAAGACCTATGGCAAGGACCGCGAGGCTTTCGAGCGGGCTGTCGATGCCGCGTTGCGCAATGCGGGCGTCGAGCTCGTCGCTCTGGCCGGCTTCATGCGCGTGCTGACGCCGTGGTTCGTGAACGCGTGGGCGGGTCGACTCATCAACATCCACCCCTCGCTTCTGCCGCTCTATCCCGGCGTGGACACGCACCAGCGCTGCCTCGACGCAGGCGACGCGGTGCATGGCTGCAGCGTACACCAGGTGACGGCGGGCGTGGACGAGGGGCCGGTGATCGGGTCCGCTGAAGTGGACGTGATGCCCGGCGATACGGCTGACACGCTGGCCGCCCGCGTCCTCAAGGCCGAACATCAGCTTTATCCGCGCTGCCTCGCAGCAGTGGCGCGAAAGGCGGGTATGCGGGTGCACGAGGATGTGCTGGTGGATGGCGTGACGGTGCGGCTTTACGCGCCGCGCGGATAGGCCTTGCTCCCGCGCACGAACTGCAGTCCCGCCACACCCCAGGTCTGCCAGGTCACATACGCCCAGCGGCTCGTTCCCTGCGTCGTCAGCTTGACGCGATCCGGCAGGTAGGCGCCACGCACAAATTCGATCAGCGCACCGGTGTCGCTGACATTCTTGACGACCACATCCATCCGCTCGCCGGTCTGGAAGTTGATTGTACCGGGACGCCAGGCGTCTGCCCGGGTCGCCCGCTTGCCGAACGTCTGCGCAGCGCCCCGCTCAGGCGCAGACGCCGGTGTCTCCGCGATGCGCTGCATGCGCTGCGAGAGCGTCGCAGACAGTGGTGTCGGTTTCCTGCCGAACATCGCCGACTCCAGGCTCGTACCCTGTTGCGACACAGCGCAAGCCGCATGCCGGATCGAAGCCGGGCCAGCCGCCGCTTCCCCTTTGCAGGTGTCAGGCTGGCATCACTCTGGTCGCCGTTTTCGGCCAGATCGCACGGCGGACGGCACAGAACGGCGCAGTTCGCCGTGGCGGACGCAGCCGTTAAGCATGACCCACTCCGGCGCGGTCCTCTGGACGGGCCGGGCAAGTCGCGGCTACCTAACCACCATGACCCATGCCGCCGAAACCTCCCTGATCGAAGCCCGCAAGACCCGGGCAGTCGCCTGGTTCCAGCAGCTCCAGGCGGACATCATCGGCCGCTTGGAGGCGCTCGAGGAGGCCGCAGGCCCGCCGCTCTACAAGGGTGCGGCCGGCCGGTTTGAAAAGACACCATGGAAACGTGGCGACGGCTCCTTGGATCTCGGCGGCGGCACCATGGCCATCATGAAGGGCCGGCTGTTCGAAAAGGTCGGCGTGCATGTCAGCTGCGTCTATGGCGAGTTCGCCCCGGAGTTCGCGA
>JBMOGP010000735.1:0-1538 GCA_049318285.1 Hyphomonadaceae bacterium | reverse complement strand
GTGGTTCCGCTGCAGCTGCTCGCCTACCATGTCGCCGTCGAGAAGGGCACGGATGTCGATCAGCCGCGCAATCTGGCGAAGTCGGTGACGGTGGAGTAGCGGTGGTTGACCTTCTGTATCCTACAGGATACGAACACTGATGTTCACCGTCCTGTCGACAGAAGCGTTTTCTGCTTGGCTTGATGGCCTCAAGGACGCAACGACACGTCGTAGGCTCACGCGAAGGCTTGACCGGGTTGAACGTGGCCATCTGGGCGACGTCAAAGTCGTCGGCGAGGGCGTCATGCAGATGCGCGAGTATTTCGGCCCCGGCTGGCGCATGTACGACGTCCAGCGCGGAACGACGGTGATCCTGATGCTGGGCGGCGGCGACAAGGACTCGCAGGTGCGAGATATCGCAGCCGCAAAGCGCATCGCAGCAGACCTAGAGGATTGAAGATGAGCGGGAAGACCAAGATTTCCGAACTGCGCAAGTTCGATATCGCCGACTATCTCGATAGCGACGAAGCAATCGCGGAGTATCTTACGGAAGTTCTCGCCGAGAATGACGGTGAGGCTTTCGCTCATGCGCTGGGGAAAGTGGCGCGAGCGCGCGGCATGACTGACATTGCGGCCGCGGCTGGGCTCGGCCGGGAATCGCTCTACAAGTCGCTGCGCGATGGCGCTGAGCCGAAATTCGAGACGATCCGTCGCGTGTGTGAAGCGCTTGGCCTGCGGCTGGCGGTCGTTACCAGCGACGCGGCCTGAAAATCCGCAGACGCGACCGCTGGCCCCCGCATTGCAACCCATCTCCAGAATTTGTTCACGCGCCAGTTTCGGCTGCGTGTTCCTGAACCAGACTAGGAATTTACCATGAAACCTGTCCGCAAGGCCGTCCTGCCCGTCGCCGGCTTTGGCACACGCGTCTTGCCAGCCACCAAGGCAGTGCCGAAGGAAATGCTGACGGTATTCGACCGCCCAGCACTTCAGTATGTGGTGGATGAGGCCCGCGAGGCAGGCATCGAACACTTCGTGTTCATCACCGGTCGGGGCAAGCAGGCGATCGAGGACTATTTCGACAAGGCCTATGAGCTCGAAGCCACCCTCGAGGCCAAGAAGAAGGATGCCATCCTCGCAGAGGTGCGCGCCGCCGCCCTGCCCCCCGGCGCCTCCAGCTTCACGCGCCAGCAGGCAGCCCTCGGCCTCGGCCACGCCGTGCTGTGCGCGCGCGACATCATCGGCGATGAACCCTTCGCCGTCCTCCTGCCCGACGTTATCGTCAAGGGCGCGAACCGCTCCTGCCTTGGCCAGATGATCGACGCCTACAACAAGGTCGGAGGCAACATCATCGCAGTCGATGAAGTTCCCCAGGAACGCGTCAACCAGTACGGCGTGATCGACCCCGTCACGGCGGGTGACGCCGGCCCGCTGGTGAAGATGAAGGGCATGGTCGAGAAGCCCCCCGTCGACAAGGCGCCCTCGCGCCTCAAGATCACCGGCCGCTACATTCTCCAGCCCGAAGTTTTCGACCTGCTGGCCACGCAGACCCCCGGCGCCGG
>JBMOGP010000734.1:0-1541 GCA_049318285.1 Hyphomonadaceae bacterium | reverse complement strand
TCGCTCACCCGGCTTGCCTGGCCTCCCGTCTCGCTTCGCTCACCCGGCATGGAGGCGTTATCGAGCGGACTTGAACGCACGACAGGCAACAGTCTCGTGCGGGCCTGGACGCCCGAGACTGATCAGTGTCGGGGCTGGGTGGGCAGGACGCTTAACCGATGAGACGGCGCGGACCGCGTCGCCGCCCCAAGCGCAGTTGGGGACACTCCCTGCGTCCACAGACTCCGATTCAACAGAGTTGACATCCGTACGGTGCTGCCGTACGGATGTGTTCATGGAGTTCGTATCGTTCAGGCACAAGGGCCTTCGGACTTTTGTCGAGCGCGACGACGCCAGGGGCCTCAAGGCGGACCAGGTGAAGCGCGTGCGCAACATTGTCACCGCGCTGGTTGCAGCTGCCGATCTGGACAGTCTCGAAGCTCTCCCCGGCTGGCGGCTTCATGAACTGAAGGGCGAGCGCGCCGGAACGTGGTCAATCTCGGTGACAGGCAACTGGCGTCTGACGTTCAGGATTGAAGCCGGTCAATTGGCGGATGTCGATTTGGAGGATTATCACTGATGGCCAAGGCAAAGATCAAAGTCGGAATGAAGCCCGCTCACCCTGGCGCTTTCATTCAAGGCGAAATCCTCGATTTTCACGACCTATCGGTCGTTCAGGCGGCCGGCATTCTGGGCGTTCGCCGCGCGACGCTGTCGGATCTGCTCAACGAGAAGTCGTCTCTGTCGGCCGACATGGCGATGCGGATCGAATTGGCCTTCGGCGTCGAGGCGGAGCTGCTGCTTCGCATCCAGGCGTTATGGGATGCCAACGACATCCATCAGAAGGCCGACGCGTTCGACGTGAAACCCTATAAGCCCAGGGCTGCATAGCGAGCGAGCGCTGTCAGGCATCGGCAGGCATTGGTTGATCTTGAAACGGCGCCAATCGCCGTGTGGGATCTGCTGCTGATTGAAGGGAGTATGGCAGTCCCTCGCTCGCAGCCCCTTTGTGATGCGCAGGACTGATCAAGGTTTTTCGCCCGACAGCCTCCACGAGAGAGACCAGCCTCGTGCGGACTTGAACGCACGAGAGAGACCAGTGTCGCGCGTCCAAGCCCGCGCTTCATGGGGCTTTATCAGGCGCGCTGCGCGCGGCCGGATATCGCAAGACCTGCAAGTCGTAGACAGATCATCGGGGACGGTTCAGTCGCCGCAGGAAATGCAAAGTCGCCTCGTTGCGGACGCTCAGCAGATTCAGGCGCTCAGTCGCGCTGCCCCTTCGATGCGCGCAGCTTTTTTTCGAAGGTGGCAAGCCAAAACGCGCCCATACGCCGACCCGCTGTCGCGATCATCAAATCAGAAAAGTCGAAGCCAGGATTCCGGTACCGGACAACCGCCTGCGCCACATCCTCAGCTGTTTCGATCTGGAGAATGAGCGATGGTCCCCTCGTCAGCCTGCCGGCCCTGCCTGCTGCATGACCGGCCCAGCCTGGCGGCGAGGCCCGAGACGCGTGCCGGCGCGGACACCACCTCCATGGACGCTAACGCGCGATCCGGCGCGA
>JBMOGP010000733.1:0-1541 GCA_049318285.1 Hyphomonadaceae bacterium | reverse complement strand
CTCAGCTGCGTCGCCATGATGATGTCCTGCGCAGTCGTGACAGGCCGCCCGCCCGCCTCGATGACGACGTCGCCAGTCATGAACCCGGCCCGTTCAGCCGCTTCGCCCGCGATCACACCGCGCACGAATACTTCCTGCGCCTGCGGCACGCCCTGAACGCCGCCGATGACTGCGAAGGCTGCAATTGCGAAAAGGAAGTTCGCGAGCGGCCCGCCCAGCGACACAGCGATCCGCTGCCACGGGTTCAGCAGGTTGTAGGGCCGGCCAACGAGAATCTGGTTGTCATGGAACGTGGTCGGCCTGCCCTCGATGGCGCCCTTCGGCGGGGCCGCCCGCGCCACTTCGGCGAGCCTGGCAGCCTGTTCTTCGGTTTCGGCGGTCTGCGGCAATTCCTGCTTCAGGTCCTGCGCAAGTTGCACCTCTCCAACGAACTTCACGAAACCGCCGAGAGGTATCCAGTTCAGGCGCCAGCGCGTCCCGCGCCCATCACGCTTCTCGACGATCGGATTGCCGAAACCGATCGCAAAGGATTCCACTGCTGCGCCGAACATCCGGCCAACCCAGTAGTGGCCAAGCTCATGAACGGTGATAACGACCGAAATGATAAGCAGAAATACCGGCGCGTAGGTCAGAACCCAGAGGATGACATCCATCAGTGAGCGTCCTTCAAGATCCGGTACTCCAGGCGATCACGCCGCTATGTTGAGCTTTTCCAGAGTGCGGGCTCGCGCCCACCGGTCGATCGCGTAGACATCGTCGAACTTTGCAGGTTCGGCGCGGGCAGTCGCGTGTCCGAGATACTCTTCAAGCACCTGTCCTGCCACCTCGGAAATCGTCAAGAAGCCAATGCGCCGCTGCAAGAAGGCCGCCACTGCGACCTCGTTGGCCCCATTCAGCACGATCGGCGCGCCGCCCCCGGCGCAAACCGCACCCCTGGCAAGCTTTAACGCCGGGAAGCGCTCGGCATCCGGAGGCAGGAAATCCAGCCTTCCGATCTTGGCGAGATCAAGGCGCTCGAGCCCCGGAAGCGGCATCCGCCGCGGCCAGGACAGGGCGTAGGAGATTGGCGTCCGCATGTCAGGCAGACCCAGCTGGGCCAGAACCGACCCGTCATCATAGGCGACCAGACTATGGATGATGGACTGCGGGTGGATCAGCACGTCGATCCGGCTCTCCGGTACGTCGAACAGGTAGGCTGCCTCGATAAGCTCCAGCCCCTTGTTCATCATCGTGGCGCTGTCGACGGAAATCTTCGCCCCCATGTCCCAGTTGGGGTGGGCGCAGGCCTTCTCCGGGGTCGCTGCCGCCATCTCCTGCAGGCTTGCCGACCGGAACGGCCCGCCCGACGCGGTAAGTATCAGCTTCTCGACCCGCTCGGGCCGGTCGAGCACCTGGAAGATGGCGTTGTGCTCGCTATCGATCGGCAGCAGACGCGCACCGCTTTGGAGGGCCTCTTCCCGCAGCAGCTTTCCCGCACAGACCATGCTTTCCTTGTTGGCAAGAGCGATGCTCGCTCCCTGCCGCACAGCCGAAAGCGTCGC
>JBMOGP010000732.1:0-1544 GCA_049318285.1 Hyphomonadaceae bacterium | reverse complement strand
ATCACGTCGTTCTTTGCGCCGCCAACGGTCTGGATTAACCTGTTGCGTCAGCAGGAGGCAAAGGGTCACGACCTGCGCTCCTTGCAGAAGCTGTACTATGGCGCGGCAATCATGCCTGAGCCCACGCTGCACGAACTAGCGGCGACGCTGCCGGGCGCGCGGCTCTTCAACTGTTATGGGCAGAGCGAGATCGGACCCGTGGCGACCGTGCTGGGGCCGGAGGACCACGCGGCGCGGCCTACCTCGGCGGGGCGGCCGCTGCCGTCGGTGGAAACGCGCGTCGTCAGCCCCGACATGAACGATGTGGTGCCGGGTGAGCCGGGTGAGATTGTCCACCGCTCGCCGCAACTGATGATCGGCTACTGGGGTGCGCCGGCGGAGACGGAAGCAGCGTTCGAGGGCGGGTGGTTTCACTCCGGCGACGTGGGCGTCATGGATGCTGATGGCTTCCTCTATGTGGTCGACCGGCTGAAGGACGTCATCAACACGGGCGGAGTCCTGGTTGCGAGCCGCGAGGTGGAGGATGCGCTGCTGCGCCATCCTGCAGTTTCGGAGGCGGCGGTGATCGCACTGCCTGACGACGTGTGGGGCGAGGCGATCTCGGCGATTGTGGTGCTGCGCCAAGGCAAAAGTGCTTCGGGCGAAGAGCTGGTGGAGCTAGCGCGCCAGTCGCTGGCGTCGTTCAAGTTACCCAAGCGCGTGTTCTTCGCCGACAGCCTGCCGCGCAACACCGCCGGCAAGGTGCTCAAGCGTGAACTGCGCAACACCCTTTCTGAAAAGGTGTCCGCCACGGCGGGCTCAAGCCTCTAACGGAGAACGGCCGCATGTCTTCGTCACGTTCGTTTCCGCTGCCTGCGCAAAATGGCCTTTACTATGGCGGCGCCTGGCATTCGCCGCGCGCGTCGCGTTTCGCGCCGACCTATAGTCCGGCCGATGGTCGTGAGATTGCGCGGGTGGCGTCGGGCGATGCGGAGGACGTCGATCTGGCCGTCCGCGCCGCTGCGGAGGGCTACGCTGTCTGGAAGCGGATCGAGCCGCTGGCCCGCGCCGCCGTCCTGCGACAGGTAGCGACGGTGATCCGGCAGAACGGCGAAGAACTCGCGTGGCTCGACGCGCACAACGGCGGCAATCCGGTGCGTGAATTGAAGGCCGACATCGCCGCCTCGGCGGCATTGTTCGAGTATTTCGCCGGCCTCGTTACCGAGATGAAGGGCGCGTCGTTGCCCATGGGACCAAACGCGGTGAACTTCTCCGTGCGCGAGCCACGCGGCGTAGTCGCCCGTCTGGTGGCATTTAATCACCCGTTCATGTTCACCGCCGCCAAGGCCGCCGCACCGCTTGCGGCGGGCAACAGCGTGATCATGAAGCCGCCCGAGCAGGCGCCGCTTTCCGCGCTGCGCTTCGCGGAGCTCATTGGCGCGCTCTTCCCACCCGGCGTGTTCACCGTGCTGCCCGGCGGCCGTGATGTGGGTGAAGCGCTCGCGCGCCATCCGGGCGTCGCGATGATCGGGCTGATCGGCAGCGTCGCTACGGGGCGTGCGGTC
>JBMOGP010000731.1:0-1545 GCA_049318285.1 Hyphomonadaceae bacterium | reverse complement strand
TGGCGTCGTCGAGTTCGCCTTCGGCTTCGACAGCCGACAGTGCGGCGAGGTCTGAAGGCTCAACGCTACGGCCGAGGTCGTGCGCGTAGAGTGCGATCTTTTCCAGTTCGCCGCGCATCAGGCCGCGATCGGACGGCGCGTGCAGGATGAACGCCTCGCGCGCGTCGGCGCTGAACGGGATGCGTTCGGCGTCGATAAGGCCACGCAGGAACGCCGCGCGCTCCGCTTCGGTCTCCTCGTAGCAGGCGATGGCGACGGCCCGTTTCGCCGCCTCGAACGCCGCAACGAGCTTGCCCTTGCCGGCGAGTTCGCCGCCTTCGATCAGGAAGAACGCCGCCGCGCGGTCGGCTTCGATGTCGGCCAGCGCCGGGAGAATGCTGTCGTTGGCGCTCTCGTTGTCCACGCGCGCCCACACCAGCGTCGGCCCGCCGAGCAGGGACTGCGCAGTGAGCGCTTCGTCCAGCCGGGCTTTGTCTTCGCGGATCTCCTCGTCGCCGAGGCGCGTCACCGCGAATGGATCGTCCGCGCCGCCGAGAGCGTGGGCGGCGAGCGTCTTTGCGTATTCGGACACGATCGCGCGGTTGGGTCCGTAGAGCAGCACCGCGCGGACCTGCGCGTCCGGCGACGACACGAAGCGCCGCGCGGCGGCGGCGGCGAGCTTCACGGCGTGGCGGGCGCCGCGTTGCGCAGGCGCGAAAGGCGCAGCGCCAGGTCGGTGCGGACCCTGTCAGCCAGCAGCACGCCGGCCCGTTCGCGGGCGTCGTCCTGCGCGGCGGCGGCGCCGTAGGCGGCGACCGGGATGTCGTAGCTGACGGTGGCCGCGCTTGTGCCGCGCACCAGCTCCGCCCCGTTGGGGTCGAGCAGCTTGTAGGTGGCGGTCATGATGAAATCGGCGCGGGTGGAGGATTCATCGACCCGCAGGCCGAGCGGCGTGACCGTTTCCGTCACCGCGATCTCCAGCTGCTTTGGCGCGCCATCGCCGCTCTCGGCTTCCAGCAGGCGGGTGAGTTCGGTGCGGAAGGCGTGGCCGGCCTTGCCGCGCACCTCAGGCACGGTCACCGGCCCGATCAGTGGCGCAGCGCCCGCGGCCGTCGGCGCGTACATCGGCTTGAAGCCGCACCCGGCGAGCGCGACCAGCGCCGCGGCGATCAGAGCTACCCGCATCACGAACCCCTCATTGCATGACGATATTCACGATCCGGTCGGGCACGACAACCACCTTGGACACGGTCTTGCCGTCGGTGAAAGCCGCCACGTCCGCGTGGGCGAGGGCGGCGGCGCGGATCTCCGCCTCCGGCGACCCCTTGGCGACGGTGATCTCGGCGCGGCGCTTGCCGTTCACCTGGACGGGGAGGGTGACGGTATTCTCTGCCACCAGACCGGGGTCAGCCGCCGGCCACGGCGCGGCGGTGACGAAGCCGGTCTGGCCCAGCGCTTCCCAGCATTCCTCGGCCAGGTGCGGCATGAACGGGCAGATGATCTGCGTCAGCGGCGCAGCGCCTCGCCGCGCGCCCAGACGGTAGCGGGCTCATTGGCGCCGTCCTG
>JBMOGP010000730.1:0-1550 GCA_049318285.1 Hyphomonadaceae bacterium | reverse complement strand
AGAAGCTCGGAGCCTTCGTAGCCGGAGACGGTCACACGCCCCTTGATCGGCGATCCGGCGAGGGCGCCGGTGATTGCAGGCAGGATCTGGTTCTTGGCGGCATCGATCTTGTCCTGCGCCACGCCGAAGGCCGCGCCGATGGCGTCGAGCCAGGCGGCCGTGCCATCACGCCCGACAGGCGCGGAGCCAATGACCTTGCGGCCAGCCGCTTCGAACTCGCGGACAGAGGCGGTGTAGAAGGGATGGATGGCGGCGACGACGGCGCAATCGAGTGCGCTGTAGAGCTCGCGCCATTCGCGTGTCGGGACTACGGGACCGGCGGCGAGACCCATGGGGGCCAGCATCATGCCGATGCCCACGGGATCGGCCGGGAACATTTCGCCAAGCAGCGTGACAGTCGGCATTGAGGCGCGTTCGCGCGGCGCGGCGACCGGGCCCTGCTCTGCTTCGTTGCGCGCGTATTTCAGCATGGCGCCGGCGAGGACGTCTTTCGCCTCGGCATGCGTCGGCACGCCGAAGCCCGGGACGTCGATACCGATGATGCGGACGCCGTTGATCTCCTTGGGGAGCAACTGAAGCGGAACGCCTGAGGCGGTCGGCACGCAGAGATTGGTGATGATGATGGTGTCGTAGAGTTCCGGGTCAGCCAGCTTGAATACCGCTTCGCGGATGTCCTCGAAGAGCTTTCCGGTCACCAGCGTTTCGGAATTGAACGGCACATAGCCGACTGAACGGCGAGCACCGTAGAAGTGCGACGTGAAGGTCAGCCCGTAGACGCAGCAGGCGGAGCCCGAAAGTATCGTCGCCGTGCGCCGCATGCGCAGACCGACCCGCAGGCTGCCAAAGGCGGGGCACATGCTCTGCGGCTGGTCGTGCGGACCTTTGGGGTAGTCTTTCGCATAGCGCTCCAGCACTTCTGACTTGCCGGCGCTGGCGGCCGCCTTGTGCAGCTCTTCGGCGCCTGCATGACAGCCGGAGCCCTCAGCAGGAATGCTGCCGCTGGCGACGTCACCGGCGTCGTGGCCGATGGCGTCGCGTGGCGCTTCTGAGGGATCACGGTCAATCATGGATCACACCGCGTCATAGATGACTTCGAGGGTCGGCTTCTCGACGTAAGTCGCACCCCGCATGTCGGCCTGCGTCGCTGGCTTAAGGACAACACCGCCGCCAACCTGGTCAGATTTGAAGAGACCAAGCAGCTGGTCCTGCGTCAGCGGCGTCGGGCGCACGGGAGGGGCGGTCGCAACGTTGGCGGCAAGGCCTTCGAACATCGGTCCCCAGCGATCGCCGGGCGTGCCGATGATCTGATAGTTGGCCGACTTGCGACGGATGTCCTCGTCGGCCGGGATGGCGCAAAGCACCGGAATGCCAACGGACGCGGCGAACGCAGCCGCCTCGCCCGTGCCGTCATCCTTGTTGATGAGCATGCCAGCGACGCCGACATTACCGCCGAGTTTCCGGAAGTATTCGACTGCCGAGCAGACATTGTTCGCAACGTAGAGCGACTGCAGGTCGTTCGAGCCGACGACGATGACCTTCTGGCACATGTC
>JBMOGP010000729.1:0-1557 GCA_049318285.1 Hyphomonadaceae bacterium | reverse complement strand
CGACATGATCAAGATAACCTTATAGTCGTGCGAACTTTGCACGAATGGGGTGGCGATGGAGTCACTCAAGCTTGCGCTCGACGTGGCGCGCCGCGGCAGCTTTGCGGCGGTGGCGCGGGATCATGACATTGAACCTTCACAGGTTTCCCGGGCGATTTCGCAGCTTGAAGCGGACCTGGGCTTCCGCCTCTTCCAGCGCAGCACGCGGCGGCTGTCAGTGAGTGAGGCGGGGGCGCTCTACCTACAACGGGCCGAGACACTGCTTGAAGGCCTGGACGCGGCGCGCAGCGACGCTCTGGCGATCAGCGCGGAGCCTGCCGGCATGTTGCGCCTGACGACGTCGGTTGCGTTCGGCGCCGTGAAGATCGTGCCCCTGCTCCGGGCGTTTCAGGCACGTTACCCCAAGGTGGCGCTCGACCTGCTCTTCACAGACTCCACGCTCGATCTCGTGGCCGACCGGGTCGACCTCGCAATTCGCCTGGCGCCGACGGTCCGCGCGGATGTCATCACCAGCAAGCTGATGGATGTCCGCTACCGCGTGGTCGCCTCGCCGGAGTACGTCATGTCGGCTGGCGCTCTTGATACACCAGACGCCCTTACGCAAAGGCGCTGCCTGCTCTTTGATCAGCCCGCATTCCGCAAAGCATGGCGTTTCAGGGACGCTCACTGCAACATCGTTGAGGTGACCGTTGCAGGAGATCTCCTGTTCACCAGCGCATACGCGCTTTTTGCAGCGGTGAAGGAAGGCCTGGGCCCGGCCCTGCTCCCCGATTGGCTGGTGGCAAAAGACATCCTCGAACGCCGGCTTGTGGACCTGACGCCCAGGCATGAAGCAAGCGCTTCCAACTTCGACAGCGCCGCGTGGCTGCTTTATCCCAGCCGCTGAAGGTCCGCGTGATGATCGATTTCCTGAAGGAGAACGCAGGGTAGTCGCCAGGCCGCCGGGCTATTGCAGCTCGAACGTAACCGTCACGTTGGCCGTCAGGTTCACTTCGCCGGCCGCGACGGGCGTGGAGTCCGAGATCGCCGCGCGGGCCATCATGACCATCGGGCGCGGCGGCTCCACGGACCCGCCTTCCGAGATCGAGACGATGCGCTTCACCTGCAGCCCCGCGGCCCGCGCATAGACATCGGCGCGGGCGCGGGCCTTCTTGAACGCCTCGGCGCGGGCGCGATCCAGCGCGGGATCCGGCTCGTCGATGCCGAACGCGATGCCGTTCAGCTGGTTGCCGCCCTGCGCCACCAGCGCATCCACGGTCTTGCCGACATTGGACATGTTGCGGACGCGCACGGACACCGTGTTGGTGGCCTGATACCCGGTCACGCGCGGAGGAACGTTCTCCGCGTAGACCGTCTGCGGATTGATCGACAGCTGCGCGGTCTGGATGTCGCGGTCGGCGACGCCCGCGCGCTTCACGGCTGCGATGACGGTCGTCATGCGGCGGGCGTTTTCCGCCAGCGCCGCTTCCGCCGTCGGCGCCTCGTTGACGACGCCCGCCGTGATGGTCGCGACGTCGGGCTTTTCCGAGGTATGCGCTTCAGCGGAGATCGTGAGCG
>JBMOGP010000728.1:0-1557 GCA_049318285.1 Hyphomonadaceae bacterium | reverse complement strand
TCGCAATCCTCGAACACAAGCTCGCCGGTCTCCGATCCGCGCATGCCCAGCTTGTCGAGCTTCTGCGCCACGGAGAAACCCTTGAAGCCCTTCTCGATGATGAAGGCCGAAATGCCGCGCGAGTTCTTCTCCGGCTCCGTCTTGGCATAGACGATCAGTGTATCGGCCGAAGGACCATTGGTGATCCACATCTTCGAGCCGTTCAGAATGTAGCGATCGCCCTTCTTGACCGCCGTCAGCTTCATCGACACGACGTCCGAACCAGCGCCGGGCTCCGACATGGCGAGCGATCCCAGATGCTCCCCGGTCATCAGCTTGGTCAGGTAGCGCCGCTTCTGTTCGTCTGTACCCCAGCGCCGCATCTGGTTCACGCAGAGATTGGAGTGCGCGCCGTAGCTGAGGCCAACCGACGCAGACGCCCGGCTGATCTCCTCCATAGCCACGGCATGCTCGAGATAGCCAAGACCCGAGCCACCCCACTCCTCCTCGACCGTGATTCCCAACAGCCCGAGCTCGCCCATGCGGGGCCACAGGTCGCGCGGAAATTCATCCGTGCGGTCAATCTCCGCCGCGCGCGGTGCTATTTCGGCCTGCGCGAAACCGGCGACAGTATCGCGGATCATGTCCGCGGTTTCGCCAAGGTCAAAGTCGAGGGATCGGGGTGCGTTGGGGATCATCTGCGCAATCTAGCGACCCTGTCAGGGAACGCCAGTTCAGTGTTTGCGCCGGCTCACAATTCGTCCGAGGAGCGCTTGCGGAAGATGAAATAGAGGCTCATCGCCATCATGACCCCGAACACGGCCAGGACTGTGCCCGCCAGGCGCGGCACGCCCATCCCAGGACCATCGCTCTTGAAGGCATCCACCGCACCGATCAGGAGGCCGAGTACCGACAGCGCCAGCACGATGATCCAGGGCGCCATAACCAGCACGCGTCCTGAAATCGGGCCAACACGCTTGGCGTGACCGTTGACGATTTTTGCCTTGCGTTCCGCTTCGGCAAACGCTTCGGCCGGATCGCGGCCAAGTTCAACAACCTCGGTATCATCGATCAGCTTGCGGGCGCGCGCCTCGGCATCGCGCTGCATGCGCTCGCCCGGCAGATCGAAGTCCGGAAGGCCCTCGCGGACATGGTCGGCAGCGGTGTGCCGCACAGGATCTGGCGGTGTTACAGGCGAAGGCTGCTGCACGGATTCAACAGTTTCGATCTTTCTCTGGACGCCATTGAGGATGCGCGAGACACGCTCGGCAACCGTGCGGCTTGCCCGGGCCAGTTCTTCTGCGGTCATTGGCGCCGCAGGCTTCGGCGGATCGACGACGACATCCTGCACAGGCGGGGAAGGTTCCACCAGAACTGGCAGCGGCTCGGGCGGCACAACGCTGGCGCCTGGCGGCAAGGCAAGCTCGCGCACAGGTTTCACGGCTTCCTGTGTAAGCTCAGCGAGGCGGCGAACGGCTTCGGCGATGTCATTGGCCGGCTCTGGGCCGGGTCGCGTGTTGTCGTTCTGGTCGAACTCATCGGCCATGGGCGCACGCGAGGGCTCGCGGCGCGCAGGGG
>JBMOGP010000727.1:0-1557 GCA_049318285.1 Hyphomonadaceae bacterium | reverse complement strand
GTGCAGGCTGCGAACAGGGCGAGAGCCGAGACCGTCAGAGTTGCAAGACGAAAGTTCACGCAAAGCCCCTTTGAGTACGCTGGTTCCCAATCCCGGTCAGACAGCGGGACATCAAAGCTTCTTCTGTATCCCGAATGAACTGATCGCAAGCCCCGCTTTCGGTCACGCAGGGGTGGGTGCGTGGCGGTCCGTGGCGACACCCGGGAAGAGGTGGACGCCCTGGCGATTGGCGCGGCGGATCAGCTCGCTGAGGGTGATCTGGTCAAAATCGCCTTTCCAGCCCTTGCCGTGGAAAGCGCTCACGGGCGTTGCGGCGCGCAGGTCGCTGAGCAGGGTCACGTCCTCGACCAGAAGGAGACGCGGGCCGGGCTCGTGGCAGGCCAGCACGAGGGATGACAGCGCCATTGGATCGAAGGCGGCAACCAGGATTGTCTCGCCACGCCATTCATGGAGCAGGGCGGCGAGGCCGTGGCTGTCGGCGAGCGAGCGGGTGTCGTGGAAGAAGACGGCTTCCGACATCAGCGGGTTGAGGCCGGTGGCGGCGCCGGTGTTGCGGGTGCGGATCAACGGCTGTCGCGTGCGCCGGCGCGTGTGCGCAATCGTCCAGCCCAGGCGGCGGCCGAGCGTGAGCAACTGGCGGGCGGCGCTGCTCGCCTTTGCATCAGGCTCGCGATCGGGCACGGCGTCCGCTTGCAGGTCGACGCAGATGAGGCGACAGGTCGAAACGTCCATGGCGAGACCCTGGAACTTGAAGGCTGGACTTTGGGAGGGCGGACGAGCGGATCAGGCGACCGCAGGTCGCGCAGCGGAGCGGTCGAGGACATTTTCCTTGTCCCACTCCCCCTCGGGGCGCATGACCATGAAGGGATCGCTGTCGATCGTGACTGCGTCGTTGCGGGCCGCCAGTTCGCGATAGCATTCGACGTAGTCATAGTCCGAGAAGCGGAAGCCCTGGCGGCCCTCGCGCGGGTGGAAGCCGAGCTGCTTCCAGAAGGGCACGAGGCGTTTCTGGATGTAGCCGAGGACGTGGCGGTAGCCTTTGCGGCCGATCATGTCGACCGCGGTCTCGATCATCAGCTTCACCAGCGCGCCGCCGCGCACATGCTTCATCACGCAGACGCGCTCGATCTTGGCGAAGGAGGCGAACCAGCGGATGCGCAGCGTCGCGACCGGTTCGTTGTGCAGATACGCAATCAGGTGGGAGGCGGAGAGATCGTTGTTGTCGAACTCCTCGTCATACGGGCAGTCCTGTTCGGCAAGGAACACGGATGCGCGGATCGCGACCACCTTCATGAAGTCGTTGAGATCGCGTACCGTTTCGATGCGCAGGTCATTGATTGCGTGATTTTTGTGGACAGACATCATGCCGCCATCTCCATGACCGAGGCGCAGCGCCAGAAAAGGTGAGGCGTATTGTCGAACGGGACGAAGCCGAGATGGCGCATGATGCGCGCGCCGGCTTCGGTGGAGTCCCGCCCGAAGAAGGGCAGGTCCGGGAAGTAGTGGTCGATCAGCGAGCGCAGGCCGAGCACCAGCGCGCCGCGGCTGACCTGATCC
>JBMOGP010000726.1:0-1562 GCA_049318285.1 Hyphomonadaceae bacterium | reverse complement strand
GCGCGCTCATATAGGCCCTGAGATCCTCCACCGACGGTGCACTCAGCGTTCGGCGAGCCGCCAGATGTTCTGCGATGGTCTTTCCATTGATTGAGCGTTCGATCTCGAACAGGGCGTCGATGCGGCGCACGACCTCGATTGCGATCGGCGACAAAGGGATTTCCCTTTTGCCTGTGCTCTTGCGACGCGCGTTTTCCTCAAGGTCAGCCATGGCGAAGAATGGCCGCCGTGCGTGGACCCAACATGCCGCTTCCCGGATGGGGCCCGGTTTTCGGTCTGCAAGATAGAGCCTGTTGTAGCCATCATAGGCGTCCGCCTGCAGGATCCCGGCATAAGCGGCCAGATGCGCTTGAGGATGCTCGCCTCGGCGATCTCGCGAGTAGTAGAACATCGCCGCAGGCGGCCCCGCGCCGCCAAAGGGCTCATCGTCGCGCACATAAACCCAGCACCGGCCAGTGTCGGTTTTACCCTTAGCCAACACCGGCACGGTCGTATCGTCGCCATGCAACCGCTCCGCCGCCATGACGTGTGCTTCGACCAGCCGTAGGAGTGGATCAAGGGCCTTGCAGACCGAGCCCACCGCATCGGCCATGGTCGACAGCGCGATCGGCACGCCTTCCAGGGCATACCGTTCGGCTTGCCGGTTGAGGGGCTGATGCTGACCGAACTTCTCGAACATGATCATCGCCAGCAGGCTTGCCCCCGCCCATCCCCGCGCAATCACATGGAACGGCGCTGGCGCCTGAGAGATCTTCTCGCAATCCCGGCACGAGAACTTCTCGCGCACCGTCTCGATGACCTTCCACTGGCGGGGCTGTGTCTCCAGCGTGCGGGTAACGTCCTCGCCAAGCTTGCGGAGGCGATGGCTCCCGCAGCATTCGCAGGTCGTCGGGGGATCGATTACCACTCGTTCGCGTGGAAGATGGTCGGGGAACGTCGTGCGATCAGGGCGCTTGCGCGTGAAGCCAGCAACGGCTGTCGTCTTGGCTACGGTTTGTTCAGCCGCAAGCTCGTCCTGTGTGGCGCTGGCTTCCAGCTCTTCAAAAGTGAGAGCCAGTTGATCAATCAAGCGGGCCGAGCGCTCCGAACGTTGACCGTAAATCTGATGCTCCAGCTTTGCGATGCGAAGCTTCTGCTGCGCGATCAGCGCCATGTCTTCCGAGGCTTTCGCGCGCGCGATCGCCAGGTCCGCCCTCAGACTGGCGACTTCTTCGGTAAGAGCGGCGCGATCAGCATCCATGAAGCAAAGTGAATCACAGAACGCATGATTTGAGGCGCCCCAAAATGCACACAGAACGGGATTTTTTCGGTCTCATCAACGCGCCCTATCCAGCGCGCTATCCTGCACTCTTGGGCCGCCAGGTCAGCTGTGGGTTCCTCCAGTCTATCCCCTCGAGCATGTACGCCATCTGCGCCGCTGAGATCGACACCGCGCCACCAGACGCCGATGGCCATATGAACTTCCCGCGATCCAGTCGTTTGGCGTACAGCAAAAACCCAATCCCATCATGCCACAGGATCTTGGTCATGTCGCCGCGACGGCCTCGAAAGATATAAAGATC
>JBMOGP010000725.1:0-1579 GCA_049318285.1 Hyphomonadaceae bacterium | reverse complement strand
GTCTGATCGGGGTGTTCTCACGAGCTTATCATGAGCTCAAAAGTGCCTTGATCCGATAAAGCCGAACAGGACTGTGGGCCAGCGTGGGGGACGACTGGCGCCTCACAAGTGGCCGTGCCTCAGGAAAGGGAATGGCAGACCCTCCGTTTATGGCCGGTTCGAGACATCGCGACCCGAACCCCGTCGATCGGGTCATTGACGGACATCGCCGACAAGCGTGCGAGGCGCCGAAAGTCTCTGCGGCGCGTTGTTGAGCTTTGCCATGATCCCAGCGATCTCGAAGGCCTTTCGGATCGCTGGATGCCTGCGTCGCTCGCTGCGGCAGGCGATATAGCCCGTGATCCAGGCCGCTGGCGTCCTTAGGTCAAGTGGGAGGCGCAGGAGCCTCTCATCGGGAGGGCACTCTCTTGCAAACATGAAGGTGATGCCGATGCCCTGCGCGACTGCCTCCCGCAGCATTTCGCGCGTGTGGAACTCCATGACGCGGCCGGTCGCGACATTGGCCGCTTCCAGGACGCGGTTCATCGTCGCGCGCGTTCGTGACGTCGTCTCACGCACAAGCAGGACCTCGTGCGCAAGGCAGTTCAGCTCAAAACGCCCCTCATGGGGCACTTTCCATCCGGCTGGAACAACTGCGATCAGCTCATCCTCGTAAAGGGGCTGGTAGGTGTATTCATTGTCGCCGATGGGCTCACACACAATGGCAATATCGACAGCGGCCGCCATCAGCAGCGCATTCGTCTCACGCGCGTTTGCGATTGTGACCTTGAAATCGAGCGCAGGTGAATCCTGCCGGTATGCGGCGATAAGGTCTGCCGCATAGGGCGGTGAGTCAGTGCCGACGCGGATCAGACCGCCATGTTCAGGTGGTGTTTCGCCCAGCAGCGCCTCGATATCGGACGAGACATCGAACAGAGTCCGCGCACGCTCGAACAGCGCCTGGCCGGCGGCGGTAAGCACGAGCGGCGGCCGGGCCCCTTCAATGAGCTTGACCCGATAGCGGTCTTCCAGCGCCTTGACCTGTTTTGACAGCGTCGGCTGCGACACGCCAAGCCTGCTGGCCGCGCGTGTGACGCTGCGATCGCTGGCGACCGCGTAGAAGGCGCGCAAATGCTGAAAGTTAAGGCTCATGACGCCGGTCCCGCTCCATGAGCCTATTGTGCCCGTGTAACGAATTTGCGAGCCATGCGCGGCGTCTATCGCCATCATGGCCCGAATGAATTCGCTGTTGCGGCCCAGCCATGCAAGCGGAAACCAGGGAGCCAGGCATGAAACAGGAATTCGATGTCGTCGTGGTCGGGCAGGGCGTGGTGGGTCTTGCGCATGCCTACGCTGCGGCCCGGGCGGGGATGTCTGTCGCCGTGGTAGACCGGCACGAACGCGCGCTTGGCGCCAGCATTCGAAATTTCGGCTTTGTGACAGTCACGGGCCAGGCCCGTCGCGACATGTGGTCACTCGCAATGCGCGCCCGCGACATCTGGGCCGGCGTTGCGCCTCAAGCGAAGATCGACGTGGTCCAGACCGGCCTCAACGTCTTTGCCCACCGGCGAGAAGCAGCCGACGTGCTCGCCGACTTCCT
>JBMOGP010000724.1:0-1581 GCA_049318285.1 Hyphomonadaceae bacterium | reverse complement strand
CATGTGAGCGCCGTTTGAATTGACCCGGATTAGCAAGAAAATCCCTGTAGTGCACCCCTAGAATGAGACAGCGAAAAAGGGGACAGCTCTCTATAGAGGAGAGCTGATGACCGAGAAAGAGCCGACCAAACTGACATTGGCGTTTAAGCTTGAGGCGCTGCGCCGGATGGAGGCGGGCGAGAACGTGAGCGCGTTGGCCCGCGACCTGGGGATCAAGCGCAAGCTTCTCTATCAATGGCGCGAGCGTGTGCGAACCCTGGGGCCGGCGGGGCTGCGTTCGCGCGGGCGGCCCAAGCGCGATGTCGAAGCGCTGGCGACCCAGGCGCCGTCGATAGAGCTTGGGTCTTCCGCCGTTTCGCCTTCAGGGGGAGCAGGTGCGGGCGCCGCGGCGGGGTCTCCCGAGGCCTTGGCGCTGGCGGCGGCCGAGGTGCGGATCGCCGAGCTGGAGCGCAAGATCGGGCGGCAGGAGCTCGAACTCGATTTTTTTCAAAAGGCCTTGCGGCGCGTGAAGGACGCGGCGCGGACGAACGACGCGCCAGCCGCGCCGCCGTCTACGCGGTTATCCGAGAGATGACGGCGTTATCGTCGCAAGGCGGGCTTAAGGAAAGTTTATCAATCGAGGCGATGTGCCGGCTCGCGCGGGTGAGCCGGGCGGGCTACTATAGATGCTGGCGCGCCTCGGCGCCGCGCGAGGAGGAGACGGGCCTGCGCGACGCCTTGCAGAAAGTGGCGTTGGCCGATCGCCGACGAGGCTATCGAGTGGTGGCCGCCCACCTGCGCCGGGAGGGCTGGGAGGCCAATCACAAGCGCGTGCTGCGCCTGATGCGGGAGGACAACCTGCTCGCGCAGCGCAAACGCCCCTTCGTTCCGGCGACGACCGACAGCAAGCATGGCTGGCGGATCGTCGCGAACCTGGCGAGGGGACTGATCCCGAGCGCCTGCGATCAGCTCTGGGTCGCCGACATCACCTACATTCACTTGAAGGAGGACTTCGCGTATCTGGCGATCGTCCTCGATGCGTTCAGCCGCCGCGTTGTCGGCTGGGCCTTGGCGACTCATTTGCAAGCGAGCCTGGCGGTGGCGGCGCTGGAGATGGCGATCGCCGACCGCCGGCCACGGCCTGGCGGCCTGATCCATCACTCCGATCGCGGCGTCCAATACGCCTGCCATGATTACGCGAAGCTGCTTGAGCGGCACGACATCCAGCCCAGCATGAGCCGGGTCGGCAATCCCTACGACAACGCCAAAGCCGAGCGGTTCATGCGAACCTTAAAAGAGGAAGAGGTCGATGGTCGGGCCTATCGCGATCTCGAGCACGCCCGAGACCAGATCGGGCCGTTCCTGGAGCAGGTCTACAACCGCCAGCGCCTGCATTCCGCGCTCGATTACCTGACGCCGGAGGAGTACGAGACCAAAACCAAGCTGACGCCACCGGGATCGATCCCGGTGGCGTCAGCTCCCATCCACACCTGTCCCTAATTATGCTGTCTCAGGCCTGGGGTGCAGTTCAGTTCCGTCACGCAATTTGAGCGCCATTGCGGCGAGGACACTCATGCCGCGAACCTTGACGAACATTATGCA
>JBMOGP010000723.1:0-1581 GCA_049318285.1 Hyphomonadaceae bacterium | reverse complement strand
ACGGCGCCGCGCAGCGAGAAGCCCTTGCGGGCGGATCCGACGCCGACGCTGGCGGTGTCGCCATGCGGAAAGATCCAAGCGTAGAAATCCGGCGAGAGTTTGCCCTGATAGTAGATGTCGCAACGGCTTTTCTCGAAGCCGCCTGCACCGTGCGCCGGAGCGCGGATGATTTCGTGATAGGCGAAGACGCAGGGCATGCGGTCCGCGTCCTTGATCGTCTGCTTCGCGACTTGCGAGCGGGCGCCGTCGGCGCCGACGACGGTACGGGCGCGGACGCGCTGTACGTTTTCCTTGCCGTCGCCTTTGTCGTAAAAACAGACGACCGCCGTTCCGTCTTCGTCGCGCTCGATCCGCAGGAAGGAGCCGGAGCGACGCTCGGCGCCCGCGGCGACAGCGCGTTCGCGCAGCCATTCGTCGAACTCGTCCCGATCGACCATGCCAACGAAGCCTCCCTCGACCGGCATGTTCACGATGCGATTGGTGGGGGAGACCATGCGGGCGGCTGTGGCGCGGGCGACGAGAAGGTGGTCGGGGATTCCAAAGTCGCGAATCAGGCGCGGGGGGATGGCGCCGCCACAGGGCTTGATGCGGCCGGCGCGATCGAGGAGCAGGACTTTTCGTCCGGCGCGGGCCAGATCGCCTGCGGCTGTTGCTCCGGCCGGGCCGCCACCGACGACGACCGCGTCGTACGTTTCAGTCATGGTCATATGCGGGCTCCCTGAGGAACGAAGCGTTCACCGACGAGATCAAGGCGGGCTGCCAGAAGTGCGGCGAACATGAACAGAGCAGCCTCCAGCGAGAAGACGATGAGGAAAGCGCTGGAGTCCTGCGGAAGAACTGCACGAAGGATGTCGACGCCTGCTGCGCCGGCGAAGCCGCCGCATGCAAAGGCGCAGGCCTGGGCTGCGCCCCAGACGCCCATGCGCACGCCCTCGCGCGACGCCTGCCCTGCTCCAGCAAGCCCCATCATGGAGCCGATTGCGGAGACAGCGAACACGCCGTTTGCGAAGCCGAGGGCGAATACAGTTGGTTGCAGTGGCCATGCAGGGCCTACGGCGCTTGCGCATGCAAGCGCGACGAGCGCTGCGGCCGAGCCGATGCACCCGGCGACGGTCCATTGCCGCATCCATGCGCGCTTCCTGTCGCCGAAGCGTGCGCCGCAGACGCCGACGAGGATCATGCCGAGCAAGACACCGCCGTTCTGGACCCCGGCGAGCTGCGTGGACTGGCCGGGCGTCATGTCGAAGATAAGGCCTGCAAAGGGTTCAAGGATGAGGTCCTGCGCACTGTAGGCGAGCATCGAGACGAACACGAAGATGGTGAAGCGGCGGGCCAGCGGGTCAGCCCATGTCTCGCGGAGGACCTGCGCGAATGGCGGTTTTGCCTGCTCGGATTCGCCAGGCGCCTCCGGCTCGCCTTCGATGCCCCACACGGCGACCAGCGTCAGAAGGAAAGCGATTCCGACGATGCCGGATGCGACCAGCGCCAGTCGTTGGGACGAGAATGGGTCAAGCAAGGCGCCCGAGATGCCAGCAGTGATGACGATGCCAACGATCATCATGATCCACGTCGTGGCGGCGG
>JBMOGP010000722.1:0-1589 GCA_049318285.1 Hyphomonadaceae bacterium | reverse complement strand
AGCTGCTGCGCAACGGCACGCAGGCGAACTACGACACGATCATGGAAATGTCGGCTGCCGCACAAGGCCTGATGCACCACACCAAAGACCACGTGGAAGGCGTCGCCGCGATCCTCGAAAAGCGCGAACCAGTATTCAAAGGCGAATAGGGGGCTGTCACGGCCCGATATCAACCCGCCGTGATCGCCGCTCGCTTGGCGGCCCGGTAGGATATCGCTAGGTAAGTCGAAAGACAGAAAACGTTCTCGGGAGAGACCAATGCGCAAACAACTGGCCGGGCTGGCGATCCTCGCACTCGTCTCCTCCGCTCCTGCCCTTGCCCAGGCGACTTACGCGCCTGCGCGCACCGCTGACGGTCGCCCGGACCTTCAGGGCTTCTGGACCAACACCTCTCTGACCAGCCTTGAGCGTTCCGCGCAGTTCAAGGACCTGGTGATCCCGGCTGATCAGGCCGCCAAGCTGGAAGCCAGCCGCCTTGCCGCTAACATCCGCGCCGATGCGCCAACCGATCCGAATTCGGGCGCGCCCAAAAGGGGCCAGGATGTTGGCGGCTACAACAACGCCTATGTCGATGCAGGCCTGCACTACGCCACCATCAATGGACAGAAGCGCTCATCCTGGATCGTCGATCCGCCGAGCGGGAAGATTCCGTACACCGCCTCAGGCAAGAAGGCGTTCGACGAGGGTCTGCACTTCGTTCGCAACACGTTCGACGGTCCGGAGTCGCGTCCGATGGCCGAGCGCTGCCTCGTCGGCTTTGGCTCCACCGGCGGGCCTCCGATGATCAACGTGATGTACAACAACACTTACCAGTTCGTGCAGACGGCTGAGAACGTCCTCATCAATGTAGAGATGAACCATGATGCGCGGATCATCCCGCTCGGCGATGCGAACACGGCTGTCTATCAGTGGCTCGGCCGTTCGAAGGGCAAGTGGGAAGGTGATACGCTGGTTGTCGAGACGACCAATTTCCACCCCGGCGAAAGCCTGCGAACCTTTTTCGCCGCCAGTTACCTGCTGTCGCCCGATGCCAGGGTCACTGAGAAGTTCAGCCGCATCAGCGACGCGGAAATTCTCTACGACTTCACGGTCAACGATCCGAAGCTGTTCTCGCAGCCCTGGCGCGCTGAGATGATCTTCAATAAGTCGGCGCAGCCTGCCTATGAATATGCCTGCCACGAGGGCAACCACGCGCTGCCAGGCATCCTTGCAGGTGCTCGCGAGAATGAAAAGCTCGGCATGGCAAACTACGCGGAAGAGAGCGAGTAAGGTTCAGCCCATCAGCAGTGCCCTGAGCACGGCCCCCTGGTCGAAATTGCGGCGCCCGCAGACGATCTTGTCCCAACACGGCCTGAATTCGAACTGTGACGCCATTCGCACTTTGAACGTGCGTCATGTCGGTGCCGTGACTTTTTGGTCGCACTTGACCGTTTCGATGCGGCGGGCCCGCACCGGCGCAGTCATGCGATACCCTCGCGTAAAGTGCGGTCAAGCTTGCAGATGACAAGTGAGCTGTAATCCTTATTCTGACCGCAAATTCGGAGGACGCGGATGATCGGCGCTGTGGCGGAACTGACGGTGAAAGAAGG
>JBMOGP010000721.1:0-1590 GCA_049318285.1 Hyphomonadaceae bacterium | reverse complement strand
GCAACGGTGTCTGGACCTATGTGAAGAACATGCCCGGCGGGCTGCTTCTCGCTACGTCGCCGGTTTGGCTGATCGGCTCGCTGATGCTGCTTGCGCGCGGCGCGGTACGCGGCGTTCTTGCGCCAACCTGGCGGGGTTTCTGGGCTGCCTTCCAGGGTCTCGGGCCTATGCTCAAGACGCGTCGTGAGCTGAAGGCTGCGCGCCGCATTTCCTCCGCCGGGATCGCCTCTGCCTTTGCCTGGAATCCGTTCAGCTATCTTGGCCGCAGTATTCAGGTGGCGCCCTTCGCAAGTGATCAGTCCGAAATCCGCAGCACTTCGGCAAACGCCAGGAAGACGTGATAGAGGGTGGACGCCGGCACATTCTTTGCGGTCGGCTTTCCATCGCCGTCGAATGCGTCGATCCAGGTGCCGGGCGGATTGTGAGACAGGTAGCGCTGCAGAAGCAGCTCCACGGTCGGGTCGATCACCGGCGCCGGATCAACGCCGTCGAGTTCGTAGAGTGCGACAGCCGCCTTCAACCGCTCCGTGTTCGGCCAGGTGCGCGAGCCGCGGTCAATTGGCGTCCCATCATCGCGCACAGCGTTGTAGGTCACCGCGGTTCGGTCATCGACACCATGTTTCTCCGCAAACTGGATCGCCGCGCGAATCTCCGCTGCCGTATCCACGCCGAGCAGCTTGCGTGCCGAATTCAGGATCCATGCCCATTCCAGCTGGTGGCCTGGTTCCGTGATGCGGCCATCCTCGCCTGCCGCACGCGACCAGTCATCGTTGAAATACTCAGCCAGCGTGCCGGACGCCGCGTCGAAGAATTTCGTCTGGAACAGTTTCACCAGCGCCTGCGCGTGGTCGGCGAACCGCTGCTCGCCCGTCGCCTCGAAGGCGGCAAGGCACGCCTCGGTCAGATGCATGTGGGGGTTCTGCAGCCGAAAACCTTCCGGCGGCAACTGATGCCAGAAACCGAGCCCGCCCGGATGACGCATATGCTGCTCGATGAAGTCTATCGTCCTGTGCATCCAGACAAGCGACAACGCGTCCTTCATCGCCCTGTGGCGCCAGGCGAAGGCGAACAGCACGAAGGCGAGATCATAGAGATCAGGTGTCTTATCCAGCACCCGGCCATCGCGTGTCGTCAGCCGAGCAAAACCCTTGTCAGGCCCCATCCATGACCGTTCCGTGAGGTGTGCGATCCCCACCTCCGCGAGGCTCTCGCCGGCACGCCAGCCCATCAGGGCGGCATGCGAGAACACATAGACCTGCCGGCATGCAACGCGGGTCCGCTTGAAATCGACCGCTGCATCGCGCCCATCGAGGGTCAGCTGCTCGACATAGCAGCCATGTTCGCGGTCGAGCCCGTGCGCTGACCAGAAAGGCAGGGCCTGGTCGAACAGCCACGACCGGATGGCTTCACGCGTGCGGATATCGACTGCCATAAGCTTCCTCGCCACCCCGTCCTCAGTCCTCCTGAACTAGGGCGTCTTGAGCGGATATAAAAGCAAAACGTCCATGGCGGGCAAGATTCCGGCCGCACGCGCTTTGCCAGCGGGTTTGCGCTTGCGCACGGGTCGGTGGCGTTTCATCAATACCCTCC
>JBMOGP010000720.1:0-1595 GCA_049318285.1 Hyphomonadaceae bacterium | reverse complement strand
CGAATGGCATGCTCAATCCGCCCGTGCCATTGCCGGACGAGGCGCGGCCGCCGCCACGCTAGGAGCCCGTCTCCGTAATCGTCGATCTGTTGAGTTTTGCGGCGAAGACTGATTCTCTCGTTTTATGGCCAAGACATTTCGACCGTGGGACGTGGATCAGCAGTGGATGTTGCCGCCGTCGCTGCATGAGTTCGTGCCTGCGGATCACGTGGCGCACTTTATTCGCGAGACGGTGCGCACGGATCTGGATCTGAGCGCGATCCTGTCGACCTACGATGAAGAGCGTGGCTTTCCGCCCTTTCATCCGGCGATGATGACGGCGCTTCTGCTCTACGGATACAGCCGGGGGGTCTACTCATCGCGCAAGCTGGCGCAGGCCTGTGTCGAGCGGCTTGATTTCATGGCGGTGACGGCGATGAACCGGCCGGATTTCCGCACCATTGCGAAGTTCCGGGCGCGCCATCTCGATGCGCTGGGCGGGCTGTTCCTGCAGGCGCTGCAGCTGTGCGCGGCGGCGGGACTCGTAAAGCTGGGCCATGTGGCCCTCGATGGGACGAAGATCGCCGCCAACGCCAGCGCGCACAAGGCGATGTCCTATGGCCGGATGAAGACGGCCGAGCCCAGGCTTGCCGCTGAGATCGAGGCCTGGTTTGCACAGGCCGACGCCAGCGACCGCGATGAAGACAGCATCCACGGCGAGGATATGCGCGGTGATGAGATGCCAGCCTGGGTGGCCGACAAGCAGGCGCGGCTTGCCCGCATCCAGGCGGCCAAGGCCGCGCTTGAAGCGGAAGCGCGAGGCGACCAGACAGATGACGATGCGGACGGGCCAGGGCCATCTTCTGGTATGATGAGCCGAGGCAAGCCGGAGCGCGGTCCAAACGGGGAACCGCCCGACCGCGCGCAACGCAACTTCACCGACCCCGACAGCCGCATCCAGCCGGTCCGCTCAGGCTTCATCGCCGGCTACAACGCCCAGATCGCAGTCGACGGCCACGCTCAGATCATCGTCTCCCAGCATGTCCAGACAAGCTCTTCCGATCGGGGGGCGCTGAAGCCGTTGCTCACGAGCCTGCGCGCCAACCTCAGGGCGAACCCGAAGGAAGTGTCGGCCGATGCAGGCTACTGCGACGAGGCCAACCTCGCACACCTGGCGCGTCGCGGGATCACCGCCTACCTCGCAACGGGCCGCGCCGGCAAAGTCCAGTCGTCAAAATCAGACCCCAACCGCAGAGACAATGCTCCACGCACCGCGGCCATGGCGCGCAAAATCCGACGGGCCCGGTGGCGGAGCCGCTATCGTCTTCGCAAGCAGATCGTCGAGCCGGTCTTCGGCCAGATCAAGAGCGCGCGCGGCTTCAGGCAATTCCTGATGCGCGGCCTCACGAATGTGAAGGCCGAATGGGCGATGATCTGCACCGCCCACAACCTCCTCAAGCTCCACAAGGCCGCCTGAGGACGCTCAAGCCACATCTTCAAAATGAAACCGGCCCCCCGGCCCATCTGACAGCCTGCTCAAAAGCCGTTAGAGAGACGGGCTCCTAGCACGATCGCTTCTTCGACGCACCATTTGCAGCGGTCATCGTTGTCGGTCC
>JBMOGP010000719.1:0-1597 GCA_049318285.1 Hyphomonadaceae bacterium | reverse complement strand
CGAGTCTACATTCGTAGCGACTATACCTACGTTCGTTGAGCAGGCGGAAGAGCAACTGCTCGTGCGAGGGCTTGTCGGCGTGCGAGTCCGGAGGTTCAGACAAGGTGGGCTTCCAGTCCGCGTCGGGGTGTCGGTCCTACCTTGGGACCATAGCCGATGCGGTAGAGCATCTGGATGCGGCTGTCACCTGCAATCAGATCGTGGACCTCGCGGTACAGGTCTTTCATCTCGACATATTCCTGCAGCGATTGGCTCCACGGATGGACGCCAAGCCCGAGACTTGTTGCCTTGAGGTTCATCCGGACATAGGCGCGACCGGCGTTGATCTGGTCAATGCGCGACTGGTTTTCGTTCGTGATCCAGCCGAAGGCGCGCGCCGACAGAGCCATTGAACGATAGAGCTCGAGGCCCTGCTGGAATGCCGTCGACGTCGGATCGGCAAGGGTCTCCCGCGTCATGAAGCCGACCAGGCGCCCAACCTCGAAGATCGGACCTTCCAGCTCGATGCCATCCGGATTGGCCGACACTTCGGCTGCACCGATTCTCATGAGGTCGACAGATTCCTGGTTTGCAGCCGGGGTTGTCACCTCTTTCAGATGGGCGCGCCAGGTGAGGTCGCGCAACCGCTCGGCCAGATTTGTGTTGCCGATGGTTTGCGACGACGCGCTGAAGACCCGGCCCGCCTCTGCGATCTGTTCGAGCGCGGGCGCCGGAACATCGCGTGGTTCATAGACTTCCTTGTTCGAGTGCCTTGCGAGGACGTGCGCAAAAAGCGGGTCAGGGCTGACGCCGCCTTTCGTGAAGGACACTTGGGCGACGGGCCGCTGATCGAGGGTCTTCATGTCCTCGCCTTCCGGGAAGGGCGTGATTGTCGCCAAATAGCCGTCCTGCGCAGCGGCCAGCACCAGCAGCTCGAGAAATGCACCGCAGCCGATGGTTATCTGGCGGTCGAAGGGGTCGGTGGCCGGCAGGCGGCGCTTGAGGTCGCAAAAGAGCGTGAGGGAGTCCTGACCGTCGAGCCTGACAAGCCACGGCTGGCGGTTGTGCGGGTTGGGAGCGAGCAAGGCATAGGATAGCGCACGGCGGCGGTACTCGGTGTACTTGCCCGCCTTGCGCCAAGGCTCGCGCGCAGCCTCGGAGGGACCGCTCATGGCTATGAGGCCTCCGCCGGCTGCCGCCGCCAGGACAACCCCACCCCCGATCAACTTCAGAATATTGCGACGCGATGTCATGACTGGCCCTTTCATTTGATACCTTACCTTTTTGGTTTGATATCGAACCTTTGTCAATACCTGAAGACGGGGAATGCGCATTAAAGCGTAGCCGCCATAGGCGGAAACACGACTGTCCAGGGTGCCCCAAATGGTTGATGGGACAGGACCTTGCTGTAAGCGCCAGCGCCGCCAGACCGGGCTGTTTCCTCGCGGATCCATTCATTGTCGCCACCAGCCGCGCTTGATCCGGATCAGTGTCAGCGGCGAGCCCGTTGTCAGTCTCTCGAATGTATTCACGATGGAGATCACATGCATATCCAGCAAACGGCCGAGGTCGTGGGCCCGATGGGCCTTGAGGCCATGCTCTCGCTGCCGGACAAGCC
>JBMOGP010000718.1:0-1600 GCA_049318285.1 Hyphomonadaceae bacterium | reverse complement strand
CGGCGGATCACTTCCTGGATCTTGTACTTGCGCTGGAAGAGGGCGTTGCGGCGGTTCTGCTTGCGCTCTTCCTCCTCGTCAGAGGCGTCGTCGTCGCCATTCTCGGTCGAGGTTTCGTCCTCCTCATCGTCGCCTTCTTCTTCTTCATCGGCTTCCGCGAGCAGCGCTTCCCTGTCTTCTTTGGGGATCTGGTAGTAGTCGGGATGGATCTCGGCGAAAGCCAGAAAGCCGTGGCGGTTGCCGCCATAGTCGACGAAGGCTGCCTGAAGAGACGGCTCGACCCGTGTTACCTTTGCGAGATAGATATTGCCGCGAAGCTGGCGCTTGTTGCGGGCTTCGAAATCAAAGTCTTCGATCTGGCCGTCTGCGACGACGGCCACCCGGGTCTCCTCCGGATGGGTGGCGTCGATCAACATGAGCTTGCTCATGGACTGGAACCTCGTGTGAAAAGCGGGCGGCGCGCAGATGCGCTGCCTTGGCCCGCGAATGGGTTGGGAGTGGAAGTGACGAGAGGGCTCGGCGTCCGGTCTGGCTGACTGAATCTCGCGAAATCGCGTTCATAATGCCCTGACCATGGCGGCAGCTGGATCGCTGACCGTCGAAACGCTCGAAGCTGTTTAGCGCCCTGTGCTGGATAGGTCTTTTCTGAAAAACCGCCGCCAGGACGCGCAAGGCATGCCGCTTGGACTGCCTTGTGACTCACCTATGCACGCATTGCGGGCAGAGGGGAAGTGTCGGATTGTCCCTGTTGGACTGAGGGACAATGACGTTTGTGGATAATCACGCCAATGCGCTTGACGCGTCAGTCAACATTGCCAGCTCCCAAATACCAAATTGATGTCCCCGTAGCCGTACATCGTGGTGCCCGCCCGGTTCTCGACGCAGCGCGGTTTGCCCATGGTCACGCGTGCAAAGATCTACTCAGCGCCCGGACGGGCTCCGCCATCGATGTGGGATCGTACGTCTTCGGTGATGATCAAGTCGAGCTTGTCGCCGGCTCCTACCGTCAGACCATTGGGAGCAGAGATTTCACCGTCGATGAACGCGTCTCGCGCGCCCCCGCAGCTAACGAACCCACTTGATAGCGCGACTTCTGTCGGGCGTCAGTCGCGAGCCCAACGAACAGTTAACGACACGCGGTTACAGATCAACGAGCGGGCCAGATTGGCCGGAAGTTGCTGGTGCGGTGGGGGTTGCGAAGGTGCGGGCCTGGTTGCTGACCCTTGTGTCGCTTGTCGGCCTCGCCATGCTGGCGGGTGTTGGCGCGCAGGCTGCGCCGCCGGCGGAGCGCGTTACGGCGGTGCGTATCGGCGGCGAGGGGCAGGCGACCCGTGTGGTTGTCGAGTCGGACGCCCCGATGAAATACCATGTCTTTGTGCTCGCCGCTGGCAGCAGCCGCGTTGTGGTTGATCTTTCCCGGGTGCGCTGGTCCATCAACGGGCTGACCGCCGAGGCTGGGTCGGGGAAGGGCGGCGGGCTCGTTTCAGGCTATCGCTATGCCCACAACACGCCTTCCACGTCGCGTCTCGTGCTTGACCTGGCAAGGCCGGCTGTTGTCGCCCGCGAGTTCATGCTTTCACCAAAAACCTCTGGCGAGCGT
>JBMOGP010000717.1:0-1605 GCA_049318285.1 Hyphomonadaceae bacterium | reverse complement strand
CGACAGCAATGGCGATCGCGGGCGTAGTCGCGGCAAGGACCGACGCGGCGAGCGCGACCGGGACTGACGGGTAATCCAATCGCGCGAACGGCGGTCGCACCTCGCGAGATGTCGAGGCCTGCAACCCAGATAAGGTTTCAGAACCTGTCCGGCGGCCTCAAACCGAAAAACTGGTGCCGCATCCGCAGCCGGACGTCGCGTTCGGATTGTGGATTCGGAACGACGCGCCGATGATCTCGTCGACGAAGTCGATCTCCGATCCAGCCAGGAAGGGCAGGCTGGCTTCGTCCACCACCGCCTTCACGCCATCCCGCTCAATCACCCGGTCATCCGCATTGGCCTTGTCCGCGAACCCGAACCGGTAGGAAAACCCGGAACACCCGCCGCCGACGACCTCGACGCGCAGCATCGTCCCATCCGGCTGCCCGGCAACAATTTTCGTGATGCGCCGCGCCGCTGAAGCGGAGAGGGTGACCTCTGGCGATGTTGTCGCAGTATCTGGCATGGCAGCCCTGCTTAGGTGTTTCAGACGATTCAGATATGACCTCCGCACCCTATATGGAAGGCGCCGTCATGGCCAAACCATTCTCCCCGCCGCAACGGGCCATCTTCGCCAGCGATCCGGACCGGTCGCGGGGCCGCCTTCATGCCGAGCCGCCGAGCGCCACGCGGACGGATTTCCAGCGCGACCGCGACCGGATCATCCATGCCGACGCCTTCCGCCGGTTGAAGCAGAAGACACAGGTGTTCGTTGCCCACGAGGGCGATCACTACCGCACACGGCTCACGCATTCGCTGGAAGTTGCCCAGATCGCGCGCACGGCCGCCCGTGTCCTCGGCCTGGACGAGGACCTTGCCGAGACCCTTTCGCTCGCCCACGACATCGGTCATCCGCCGTTCGGTCATGCGGGCGAGAGCGCCCTCAATACCTTGATGGGTCCTTATGGCGGCTTCGACCACAACGCCCAGGCGCTCCGTGTGCTGACTAAGCTCGAACAGCGCTATCCGAAATTCGATGGCCTGAATCTCACATGGGAGACCCTCGAAGGTGTCATCAAGCACAACGGCCCGCTGGTGACGTCTGAAAGCGGCATCGACAAGCTGCCGACCGCCTTCCGGGACTACGACGCGCTCCAGTCCCTTGGTCTGCATACATTCGCAGGACCGGAGGCGCAGGTCGCCGCGCTCGCCGACGACATCGCCTACAACAATCACGACGTGCAGGACGGGCTCCGCGCCGGCCTCTTCACCGTCGACGAGTTGATGGATGTGCCCCTCGCGGGTGATGTCTTCCGCGATGTGATGAAGCAATACCCCGACCTCGAGCGCGAACGG
This sequence comes from Hyphomonadaceae bacterium, assembly GCA_049318285.1. Lineage (GTDB taxonomy): Bacteria > Pseudomonadota > Alphaproteobacteria > Caulobacterales > Hyphomonadaceae > UBA7672. Next base: position 270 of record JBMOGP010000717.1, on the reverse strand, counting down.
CTGATCGCGGAATCCGTGCGCCGCCTGATCGGCGTATGGCTGGGCGATCTCATCGCAGAGTTCCGCCGCCGCGCCGCCGCCGAAGACCCGCGCTCGGTAGAAGAGGTGAGGGCGCTGCCCCGCCCGCTGGCTGCCTTTTCCGACGATATCGCCGAACGCCAGAAACCGATGCGCGCCTTCCTGTTTCAGCGCATGTACCGGCATCACAAGGTCAACCGCATGATGAGCCAGGCGCGACGCATCGTCAGTGAGCTGTTCACGCTCTTCCTC
>JBMOGP010000716.1:0-1616 GCA_049318285.1 Hyphomonadaceae bacterium | reverse complement strand
GGATACTTCCGCATCAACCCTTCGAACTGGTCCTGCGCCCGGGCCTTGTCCGCAGCCTCGTCCCGGCCGGGGATGACGCGGTTCTCCATGACGAAACGACCGTCGATGATGACGTGGGAGAAATCCCGGCCATGACCTGCCAGCATCATCGTCTGGATCGGGTCGATCACCTGCCCGAGGTGAGGGCGATCAAGGTCGAACACGGTGATGTCGGCGCGAGCGCCCGGCTGAAGCCGGCCTAGATCCGGACGCTTGAGTGCGTCCGCGCCACCGACGGTTGCGGCATCGTAGTAGTCCTCGGACCGCACCGTGGCCGCCGACCCTCCCATCACGCGGGTGAGGATCATCCCTACCTGCATATTCTTGACCATGTCCGGCGGTGCCGTATCCGTGCCCAGCCCGATCTTCAGCCCCATGGCGCGATAGCGCGCGAAATGGTCAATCGTGCCGCCATGGCGGCCCGACACAGGCGGGCAGTGGACGATCGTCGCACCGGCATCGCGGATGATCTCCAGATCACGCCCCGGGCGCGCAATGTGGCGGGAGCCCGACACATAGGTTCCGTGCGGCAGCAGCCACCGAGCCGACAGCGCGCCGAGGCTCTGCAGCCATTCCGGCGGACTCATGCCGTGCTGCGCGAGCACGAGGTCGTATTCGATCTTGGACTGACAGCAATGCTGGCGGACCGGGATACCCATCGCCCGCGCCGCCGCTGCCCCGCGCTTCACGAGCTCCGGTGTGCAGGTCTCGATCCGGTCCGGCGACAGCATCGCACGGATCAGACCGCCAGCGGTGCCTTCTATCCGTTCCGCGAAGGCCAACGCTGCGTCGAGCTCGGCGAGCCCGCGCGCCTCATCGTAGTGCGTGCCGATCACGCCATCCTCGGAGACAACCTGGTTTCCCGTGCGATAGGCGGGGCCGAGATAGACGCGCAGGCCCAGTTCGGCCGCGGCATGCGCGGCATCGGTGAACTCCTCCACCGTCTCGCCCCAGGCGCGATAGAATAGCGACGCAATGGGCAAGGCCGTGGTGATGCCGTTGCGGATCACGCTCGCAAACGCATACGCCTTCTGGAAAGCCAGTTCGTCGCGCGAATACATCTCGAACGGACCGACATCGAGATAGGTTTGCGGCCAGACACGGCCCTTCGTCACCGCCGGCTGGTTGTCATAGCCAAGGATCGTCGTGTCGAGATCCGACAGCGCGTCGAGATCGACGAAGCCCGGCCCGATCAGGGCGTTGCCATAGTCGATCCGCCGCGCGACCTCACCGGGAAAGCTTCGGCCGACAAACTGGATCTCGCCGTCATCGAAGACGACTTCACCGTTCTCGATCAGGCAATGCGCACCGTTCCGGTGTCCCACGACCCACCGCGCGGTGACGAGAACGGGACCGTCCGGTCGCGGGCCGGCTTGCGGCGGGATCATGGTCTGGGTCCGCTCACGGTGCCGGCCGCACGCAGATGCCATTCCGCGCAACGACCTTGCCGTGCTTGATCACCATGCGCCGTGCCGGCCGCGCCGCCACGGCCTGCGTGATGGCCTCGCCATCAACGACAAGGAGATCGGCCTTCGCGCCGACCTTCAGACCGTAGTTGTCAAGCCGCATCACATCCG
>JBMOGP010000715.1:0-1620 GCA_049318285.1 Hyphomonadaceae bacterium | reverse complement strand
AGCTCCCCCGCCGCGACCGCCTCAACCGCCGCACGGCACTCCAGCACCTCAAAGCGATTGCTCGGCGCCAGTATCGCCCGGCTCGGCTCGTCCATGCGATGGTTCGACCGTCCGATCCGCTGGATCAACCGCGACGAACCCTTCGGCGCGCCCATCTGCACCACCAGATCAACATCGCCCCAGTCTATACCCAGATCGAGCGTCGAGGTGCACACCACCGCCTTCAGCTTGCCCGCCGCCATGGCGGCCTCGACGCGCTTGCGCTGCTCGAGATCCAGCGAGCCATGGTGCAGGGCGATGGGCAGCGCGTGCTCATTGACCCGCCACAGTTCCTGGAACGTCATCTCCGCCTGGCTGCGCGTGTTGACGAACACCAGCGACATCCGCGCGCCCTTGATCGCGTCATAGACCTCGCGAATGTTGTGCCGCCCGGAATGCCCCGACCACGGTATGCGCGCTTCCGAATCCAGCACCGTGATGTTCGCCTGCGCGCCGCCCATGTGCCGGATCACAGGCGTGTCCGGCCCCAGCCAGCGCGACAGCGCCTCCGGATCGCGCACCGTCGCCGACAGCCCGATGTGCCGGGCAGCCGGCGCCCATACACGAAGCGTCGCCAGCCCAAGCGCCAGCAGGTCGCCACGCTTGGTGTTCGCCATCGCATGCACCTCGTCGACGATCACCGCACGAAGATCAAGGAAGAACCGCTGCGCATGCTCCGACGCCACCAGCAGCGCCAGCTGCTCTGGCGTCGTCAACAGGATATCCGGCGGCCTGGCCCGCTGCTGCTGCCGTCGCGATGCCGGTGTGTCGCCGGTACGCGTGTCAATCGAGATGTCGAGCTTCATCTCCTCGACCGGCCGTCCCAGATTGCGCGCGACATCGCTCGCAAGCGCCTTCAGTGGTGAAACATACAACGTATGCAGCGCCGGATGTACACGCGCCGGCGTCTCCGCCAGCTCGATCAGGCTAGGCAGGAACCCAGCCAGTGTCTTGCCGCCGCCTGTCGGTGCAATCACCAGCCCGCCTTGCCCACGCCGCGCCGCCGCGATCAGATCTGTCTGGTGAGGCCGCAGGCTCCATCCCCGCATGGCGAACCAGGCGGCGAAGCGGGCCGGCAACAGGCTAGGCGGTTTGGGATCGTCGGCCATCGACCGAGCATAGGCCGGGCGACAGGGCAGGTTAAGGCGCCCTGCCCGGTCTTTAACCTTTTGATAGCGATGTCGGTGCAGTCCTTTCTGATGACCGTCTCAATCCGCGCATCGCTCCTGCTCTGCGCTCTCGCCATGGCGGGTGTGACGGCTGCCTTCTCCGCGCCTCCTGCTGAAGACCACGCTCCGCTGCCCGCGGGGTCCACCGCATCCAGCGTTTCTGATCCCAGGTCGGAAACACACGCTGCTCATTGGAGCTATGGCGGCGAGGGGGGACCCGACCGCTGGGGCGAGCTCGCCCCCGAGAACCGACCCTGCGCCATCGGCGCTCAGCAATCCCCCATCGACCTCACACGCCCATTGACTGCGAGCATCGACGTCCCCGTCGCACGCTGGTCGCAGGCAAACGGTGCGCAAGTCGTCAACAACGGCCACACGCTGCAGGTCAATGTGACCAGCCCGGGCAGCCTCC
>JBMOGP010000714.1:0-1621 GCA_049318285.1 Hyphomonadaceae bacterium | reverse complement strand
GACTGAAGGGCTGCGCGCAGATCGCCTTGCAGGACCTGGACGTCGCCAAGTGCTCCTGCAGCAATATACCGATCCACATCGGATTGCGCTGTCTCCGCCGCCTGTTCCGCCGCGCTGCGCGCTTCCGGCAGATTGCCAGAATTGACATAGAGCCGCCCCAGCTCCACCCAGTCCCAGTGCACACCCGGATCGAGCCTAGTGACCTCGGCATAGAGCGCGATCACCTCTTCGGTGCCAGCTTCGCCGCGTGCGCGGTCGTCGAGCGCGATGGTCGCCCCCGTGCGCAGATTGGCGGCCTGGCGCACTTGCGTCGCGCGTTGCTCGGCGGCGTTGCGGCGCGCGATCAGGTCCAAGAGCGCGGTGCGCGCCTGACGCAGATTGCCCGGGCGCCGTTCGGCCAGAATGGCGAGGCCCTCCGGGGTGGAGGCGATGTCCTGCACGGCGGCCCGGAACACCGCGATCTCTTGCGCGTATTGCGTATCGCGCCGGGCCAGGTCGGCGATCAAAGCTTCGCGGGCGGCGGTGAGTTCAGCATTTGCCGCCTGACCAGAAGCAACCCGGGCCTCAAGCCGGCCGATATTGGCCCGCAAACCGCGGATCGTTTGATCCGCCAAGCGCTGCTCGGCTGCTTGCGTGGCCGCCGCCGCCACGGTAGTCGCCGCCACTGCGTCCGCTGCGCTGATCTCTACGTTGGCCTGCGCCCGAGGCTGGGCGTGCGACTGAGCAGAGACAGGCCCTAGCGCCAGTAAGGTCACCAAGATAATCGCTCTCACTGGGCGCCTCCGCATTGGTAGACAGTTTCGCGCTGTTCGACGGCGCATTCGGCCTGGCCCATGAACGAACAGACATAGCCGCCGCCGGTCGGCTCACATTCCCATTGCTCTGCGATCGGCGTTGCGCGTTGCAGACGATAGAGACCGCTTGCCTCCGCCGTGCGGCACAGACGCAGCGCCTGACCTTCCGCCGCCGTGAGCGCTGCCTCGCGCGCGGCTTGCTCGGTACTGGCGGGCGATGCTGTCTGCGGCTGGTAGAGGGTTTGACGAAGGGTCTGCGCGACCCAGCGCGGCTCCGGCGCAGGCGTTCGACCGGCAAGCCGACTGTCCACCACCGCCCGCAGCGGGCTGTCTTCGTACGCGTCGCGGTAGTCGCTGAGCGCTTCGCAATCGCCGGGCGGTAGCGCCTCGAACGCAACGCGCTCTTCACGGGTTGGTTGGCTGCCAAGCCCGAGTGCGCCGCACACATCGCCGAGCGTCGGCTGGCCGACCAGCAGTGTGCACGCATGATCCTGCATGCTCATGAAATTCATGGCGAAGGCAAAGAGGCCTGCAGTCAAAGCGCTGGCCACGCTGCCAATGGTGAGGCGTCGTGCGAGGCGCCTCATCGGCCCGCGCGCCGAGGGGACACCGCGCCCCTCCAACTTGGCTTGGCATGCGGCGACCAGATCGCAGAAGAAAGGATCGCTCGCACCGCCACGCCAATGCGAGAGATCAATCGCCTGGAGTTCCCCGAATCCGAGCGGGGGTCGGACGCCGCGCTCCAACAGCACAGGGACCAGAATCCCACGCGCTTTGGCCTGGCCAGCTTCGTCGCGCACGAAATCGCCCGCCGGGCCAACACTTTC
>JBMOGP010000713.1:0-1621 GCA_049318285.1 Hyphomonadaceae bacterium | reverse complement strand
GCCTTTGCGCTGTCGATCACCTCACCCTTGGCGCCGAGCCATGGGCGCACCAGCGTTCCGCCATTCACGGCGGCGTCGACCACCCGCTTGGCCATTTCGGCGGGGATGGCGAACCCGATCCCGTTGGAGCCGCCGCCGCGCGAGAAGATCATCGAGTTCACGCCGATCAGCCGGCCCTGCATGTCCACCAGAGCGCCTCCAGAATTGCCGGGATTGATCGAGGCATCTGTCTGGATGAATGACGAGTAGTCCGACACGCCGACATCGGTGCGCGCAAGCGCTGAGACGATGCCGCTGGTCACCGTCTGGCCGACGCCGAACGGGTTGCCGATGGCGAGGACGAGATCGCCCACTTCAAGTTCACGCGTGTCTGCGAAGGTCAGCGACGGGAGTGTCTGGCCCTTGGTGTCGATGCGCAGCACGGCGAGATCGGTGCGCGGGTCTTTCATCACGAGTTCGGCGGCGAACTCACGCCGATCGTTCAGCACCACGCGGAAGGCATCTCCGCCTTCCACGACATGGTTGTTGGTTACGATGACGCCATCGGGTCCGACGAGCACGCCCGACCCAAGCGAGTTCTCGACCTTCTCGCTGCGGGTTGGGGCGTTCCGGCAATACGCCTCCCATGGTGTTCCCGCCCACTGGCAGGACGAGCGGGTGACGTTGACCGAGGCGTAGACGTTCACCACGGCAGGCGCCGTGCGGCGCACGACGGGGGCGAAGGACTGCTGCAGGCCTGCTTGCGTCTGGGGCACGATCTCCTGCGGCGCGGGCTCTGGGCTGGCCTGCAGCGGGGCGACAGCCGATGGCGGCGCCCCCTGGTTCACGAGCTGGCCGAGGGCCGGCAGGGCGAGCATCGCGAGAGCGGTCGCGAGGCCAGTGGACGCAGCGAGGATGATGTTCTGCCGGTTCATGCCATTTCTCCGCACGCTGGTCCCAGGAGACCGCGCTTCATTCAGACTGGAAAATAAGATGCGGATTCCGGCGCAAACAAGGCTCGGATGCAGCCTGGCGAAAGGTCGGGACAACAAAAAGGCCGCCCTGACGGGCGGCCTTTCCATAACACTCAGGTCCTCAGGCCTATTCTGCCGCCTCGGCAGCGGCTTCGGCGCGGGCGCGGTCGTCAGCGCCCTTCGCATCAACGTCGCGGTCGACCAGTTCGATGATCGCCAGGGGAGCGTTGTCGCCATGGCGGAAGCCAGCTTTCAGGACACGGGTGTAACCACCGGCGCGGTCCTTGTAGCGGTCAGCCAGCGTGTCGAAGAGCTTCACGACGACATCGGCTTCTTTCAGCTGCGCAGCTGCCAGGCGGCGGTTGGAGAGGCCGCCCTTCTTGCCAAGCGTGATCAGCTTGTCGACGACGGCCTTGAGCTCTTTTGCCTTCGGCAGGGTCGTCGTGATCTGCTCATGGCGGATCAGCGCGCCCGACAGGTTGGCGAACATCGCCTTGCGGTGCGAGGCAGTGCGATTGAATTTACGGAGCGCGAAACCGTGGCGCATGTTACAATCCGGCCCTCAGCAGGCCGGCTCCTGATCAGGTGTGGTCTTCGTATTTCTTGGCGAGCTCTTCGATGTTCTCCGGCGGCCAGGACGGGACGTCCATGCCGAGGTGGAGGCCCAT
>JBMOGP010000712.1:0-1624 GCA_049318285.1 Hyphomonadaceae bacterium | reverse complement strand
AGCGCGCCGCGCACCGCATCCATGTTGTGGCCGTCGACGCGCGCGACGTTCCAGCCCGACGCCTTGAAGCGTTTCACCTGGTCGGTTGCGTCCGACATGCCGGTCGAGCCGTCGATGGTGACGGCGTTGTCGTCGAACAGCACGATCAGGTTCTTGAGGCGGAGGTGGCCGGCCAGCGTGATGGCTTCCTGGCTGATGCCTTCCATAAGGCAGCCATCGCCTGCGATCACATAGGTGCGGTGGTTGACGAGATCATCGCCGAAACGCGCATTCAGATGGCGCTCGGCCATCGCCATGCCGACGGCGTTGGCGAGGCCCTGGCCAAGCGGACCGGTGGTGGTCTCGACGCCCGGCGTGTGGCCGAACTCGGGATGGCCTGGCGTCTTCGAACCGAGCTGGCGGAAGTTCTGGATCTCCTCGCTTGTCATCTCCGGATAGCCGGTGAGATAGAGCAGGGCATAGAGCAGCATCGAGCCGTGGCCTGCCGAAAGGATAAGCCGATCCCGATCTGGCCAGTCCGGGGTCGCGGCGTCGAACTTCAGGAATTCCTGGAACAGCAGGGTGGCGCAGTCGGCAAAGCCCAGCGGCAGGCCGCAATGGCCGCTCTGCGCCTTCTCGACAGCGTCCATGCTGAGCGCCCGGATCGCATTGGCGAGCGGTAGTTGCGGCATGGTCTGTCTCCGGGCGTGGTCGATCGCTGGTTAACGGCTTTGCGTTGCGGTTCAAAGGGAATTTGCCGCCGCACCCCGCCATTGCGCCAATTGTTCACAGGCATCAGATTGGCCATGCGGAAAGGGCCGTGATGACAAATACGCCTGAAGACACAGGGCAGATGGACGACGCGCTGAAGCAGCTCGAAGGTGCGATCGACCGGCTCGAAGGCCGGCTCGACAGCCTTTTCCACCGGCTTGAGGGCTCGCGCGCCTATGAAAAAGAGGCGGACGCCCTGCGCAAGGACCGGGCGCGGCTGGCGAGCGATCTTGACGCTGCCAGAGCGCGCGAGAAGGAGTTGCAGCGGCTCGCTGATGAGGCGTCGGAGGCGCTGGGGGCTGCGATTTCCGAGGTTCGCGAGGCCCTCGGAAAAGTCTGATCTGGTGCTAGAGTGTCCCCATCAAGAGGCAGGTTCCCGTGGCCAAGGCTGAACTCCTGATCGCAGGCAAGCGTTACGCGCTGAGTTGTGCGCCCGGCCAGGAGGCAAGGCTTGAAGAGCTCGGTGCGCGCTTCGACCAGCGCGTGCTGGAGCTTACCGACGCGCTTGGCGATCTTGGTGCGGAGCGTCTGTTCCTTGCAGCTGGCCTGTCGCTGCTTGACGAACTCGATGCGCAGGCCGTGGGCTTCGGCGCCAAGGCGATGGACGACCGCATCCGCAACCTCGAGAACCGCGCGGCCACGCTGCTGACCGATGCTGCGGCAAGGATCCAGATGCTTTCGCGTCGTGTGGACGAGGCGAGCTAGGGGGTATTGCAGGCGCGCGCCGCCCTACCGGGCGACAAGCCACACCAGCCCAAGCGCCAGCGCCACGCCAATCGCCAGGCGCCAGAGGGGGATCGGTTCGATGCCGCGCGCAGGTCCGGTCAGATTTTCGCCGCGGCGTTTGCCCGTGAGCATCGGGCCAATGAGGTTG
>JBMOGP010000711.1:0-1629 GCA_049318285.1 Hyphomonadaceae bacterium | reverse complement strand
GGGCCAGCGACTTGAAGCTGGCCTCGGCGATGTGGTGCGAGTTCTCGCCGTACAGAAGTTCAAGGTGCAGGCACACGCCGGCGTTCATCGCGAAGGCGTGGAAGAATTCCTTGAACAGCTCGGTGTCGACAACGCCGACCTTGTCGCGCGTGAAGCTGACCTTCCAGATCAGGTAGGGCCGGTTGCACAGGTCCACTGATGCGCGAACCAGCGTTTCGTCCATCGGCACATAGGCGTGGCCGAATCGAATGACGCTGGAATACCCGCCGACGGCTTCCTTGAAGGCCTGGCCGAGCACAATTCCCACATCTTCCATGGTGTGGTGCTGGTCGATGTGAAGATCGCCCTTGGCTTCGACGTTGATATCCATGGCGGAGTGCTTGGCGAAGCTTTCCAGCATGTGGTCGAAGAAGCCGACACCGGTGGAAACCGTCGACTTTCCAGAGCCATCGACGTCCAGGAGGACCTTGATCTGGGTCTCCTTGGTCGTGCGGACAACTTCCGCAGTGCGTGATCTGTCCGCCATGGGCGGCCCTCCGGTCTTAACTGTGCGTTCGCTATCGAAACCTAGCTTAACCCGCGAACGGTCGAGGAATCCTGAATGCGCCATCCATCCAAGGGGGCCATTTAGGGGCTGGCTGCCTCGAACGCCACCTGATTCGCGAAAGAACGGCGCCGGATGACTGCCCAGATGTCGGCCCGCAAGCCGGACAAGACCGACACGGCCAGGTCCGCCCCGAAACGGCGGCGCGGGCGGGGCGTGGGTCTTGCGGGCAGGGTGGCGATGATCGCGGTCGCCGCGGCTTTTTTCGCCGCCCTGGCCCAGTGGGTCATCACCCCATTCCTCGCGCAGGGTGAAATCCGCAACCAGCGCCAGATCGCTGTCGATTCCGGCGCCAATCTTCTTGCCGACATCACTCGCCTGCATGCAGAAGCGGGCCATTGGGACGAGATCCCCGCGCTTGTCGAGGCCCTGTCGGATGGCATGCCGGACGGCCAGTCAGCGGTATTCGACGCGCAGTGGAGGCTGATCGCGCAGCATGGCGCGCCGGATTCCCTGCCATCTCCAGAGGCGATGCAAGAACTGGTCAGCACGCCGAGGGGCATTCTCGTCCTTGGCGAACGCTACTACGCTGCGCGTCAGATCCGCGTTGGCGACCAGACGATGGGCTATGCGGTCTACTCCTTCATCCCGCTGCCGTTCGTGAACACCTGGCTCGGCGTTGTCGCCCTCAACGCAATCGTTCTCTCGCTCGTGCTTCTGGCGATCGCACCGCTGATCTATCGGCTGGCGCGGATGGCGCTGGAGCCGGTCGCCGTGCTCGAACGCGGCATTCGCGGCCGCGACCCGAAGGACAAGTCGAAGCTTGCGGACTCCTCTGATGACCGGCTGCTGAAGCCACTGCTTGCTTCGATCGACGAAGTCCATGAACGGTCCGAGGCCGCCATGCGGCGCGCTCTCACCATGGCCTACAGGGACCCGGTGACGCGGCTGCCCAACCGGCTGCGTTTCCTGACCCGGCTCGAAGCAACCGTCGCCGCCGGACGGGGCGCCCACCTTGTGGTCTGCGATCTCGATCGCTTCCGGCAGGTCAATGTCACCTATGGCCCGCGCGTCGCCGACATCTG
>JBMOGP010000710.1:0-1632 GCA_049318285.1 Hyphomonadaceae bacterium | reverse complement strand
GCACTGGATGCTGGAGGAGCTGTGTCAGCCCTACACGACCAACTGGCTCGATTTCGGTCCGGGTGGAAAAAAGAGCGCGGACTTCCTCGCGGTTAACCCGATGGGTAAGGTGCCGACGATCCGCCATGACGGGAAGGTCGTGACGGAGGCTGCGGCTATCTGCTTGTATCTTGCCGACGCCTTGCCGCAGGCGAAGTTGAAACCTGCAGGCGCGGCGGAACTGGCCGACTACTACCGCTTCACACTGTTTGCGGCAGGACCGATGGAGCAGGCTGTTACGGCACGGGCGCTGGGGTGGCACGTGCCGGAGGGCCGCGATGTGGCATGGCGGGCTTCGGATCGTTCGACGGCACCGTGAGCGCGATGGAGAAGATGCTGACCGGGCGCGACTTTGTGTGCGGCAAGACAATCACCGCGGCGGATGTGTATGTCGGCAGCACGATCGACTGGGGTCTGGCCTTCAAGTCCATCCCGAGTTGTCCAGCATTCGAGACGTATGCAGAACGCGTGCGGGCGCGGCCAGCCTACGCGTCCGCCAAGGCGATCAACGGCACGCGGATTGCGGCGACGCATAAAACCTGAAGCTAAATCGCCGTCACTTCAAGATCCAGGAACTTCAGCGTGGTGTCGGCGATGCGCCTGGTGCGCTCACGGACCGCATCGGGTGACCACTGACGTTGCCTGGCGATATCGTTGGCGAAGCGGCTGCGGAAGCGGGCGTATGCCCTTCGCTTTTCGTCAAAGGGCGCGTTGCCGAGTTCATCCTCTGGCAGGACGCAGAGATTGCCGATCATCTCGCGAAGGGTGGCGAGCTCGTTGAATTCGAGCCCGTTCTCGAAGGCTGTCCAGTTGTTCTCAGGATTGCGCGGATAGACGTGCTCGACTGAGGAGCGCCCGTCCACGAGATAGCGCGGAACGCGTTCACCATGCATCGCAGCCTCGATCCAGCGCATGATCGTCGAGCGCCTCGGGCTTTCCGTGATCGGGCCGGAGAGGTTCCGGATGAGGCGCTCATTCTGCGCGGTGGTGAAGGAGAAGCCGGCCTGCTTGCCGAAGGAGCCGCGGGCGAAGCGCTCGATGCGCCGGCCCATCATCTCGGCGAGGCGGCGTGGGTCAGGCGTGGACACGGTAAGGGCGAAGCAGATACGGTCGAGGGTATCGATACGGTGGGGCAAGTCGGCCGGATTGGATTTCATCCGCAGCAGCATCGCATAGGCGCGCCACTGGTCCCACTTCAGCAGCTGAAGTCGGCGCAGGCTGGCGTGAACGCCATCCGCGATCTCGGCGTTGTTCTCCTCGCGGATCCACTTGAAGGCAGAACGATACTGCAACAGCAAATCGGTGGCCCAGCGCACGCCGGCCTGGCCGGGATACTGGCGGCGGATGTGCTCCATCAGCTGGATCGAATAATCTGACGACTGTGGCATGCGCCGCTCGATGAAGTCGACCGAGCGCAGGAAATCGTCGAACGCCTCGGGACCGAGATCGTCCTGGATGCCGTTCCAAACGTTCAGCACGCGCTTGGCCTGGTCGTCCGCGTCCGGCAGGGACGAGGTGAGATCGATCAGCTGGCCCTTGACGATCTCCTCTGGCTTCAAGGGCAGGCCGCCGGAGTTGATGCTGACGAACGCC
>JBMOGP010000709.1:0-1632 GCA_049318285.1 Hyphomonadaceae bacterium | reverse complement strand
ATCGGCTTCTTCGCCGACTTGCCATTGCCGCCCAGTTGTTCAGCATGCGCGGGACCGAGTTGCAGCATCGAAAGCACGGTAGCGGCAACCATCATTGCGCCCATCGACCTGACCTGCCCCCACCTTTTCGGACCATCGATAACTTGAGAGACTGCCCTCCGAATCGGAGGACAGCATGCGCAAGTCGAGGTTCACGGACGAGCAGATGGTGGCGATTCTGCGGGAGGCGGACACCGGCCCGGTCGGGGTGGTCGCCAAGAAGCACGGCATCAGCGAGCAGACGATCTACACGTGGCGCAAGCGCTTCGGCGCGATGCAGTCGGACGATGTGCGCCGCCTGAAGCAACTCGAGACAGAGAACGCGCGACTGAAGAAGCTGGTGGCCGAACGCGATCTCGAGATCGAGGTGATGAAAGAGATCGCCGCAAAAAAATGGTGAGCGTGCCGGCTCGCCGTTTGCAGGTGGCGTACGCGGCAGACAAGGGTCTGTCGCAGCGGCGGGCTTGCACGCTGATCGGGGTTGGGCGGTCGGCGTTGCGGTATCGATCGAGGCGGGCTGCGAAGGATGCGCCCGTGTTGGCGCGGATGGCGGAGCTGTCGGCGCAGTATCCGCGTTACGGCTACCGGCGGATCGCGATCTTCCTCGACCGCGACGGCCACAAGATGAGCTTCGGACGGGCGCACCGGCTGTGGCGACAGGCGAAGCTGCAGGTGCCGCGCAAACGGCCGCGGAAGCGGATTGCCACCGGTCGCCCGCGCCCGAACGCGCCGACCGGGGCGAACCAGGTATGGAGCTACGACTTCGTGTTCGACTGGTGCGCGAGCGGTCAGCAATTGAAGTGCCTGACGATCACCGACGAATGGACGAAGGAAGGCCTGGCGATCGAAGTGGATGGCCGCATCCGCTCGGGTCGCGTCATCGAGGTGCTGTCGCGGCTCGTGTCGGAGCGCGGCGCACCGCTGTATCTGCGATCCGACAACGGCCCCGAGTTCGTGTCGCGTGCTTTGCTGAAATGGATCGTCGACCAGGGCATCGAAACAGCGTTGATCGATCCGGGGAAACCCTGGCAGAATGGCGCAACGGAGAGCTTCAATGGCAAGTTCCGTGACGAGTGCTTGTCGCTGGAGTGGTTCCGCTCGCGGGCCGAGGCGAAGGTCGTCATTGAGACCTGGCGACGTCACTTCAACGAGGTGCGACCGCATTCGAGCCTTGGCTACCTGACGCCCGCCGAGTTCGCGGCGTCGGTCAAGAAGCAGACCTCAGCAGCCGTGCCAGCGACGGGCCGGGCTGCTGCGATATCTGGGGTCTCCGCATCCCGGCCCGTCGCACCACCGTCCGGAAACGGACAAATGACAGAAACAACGGGGGCTGATCACTCAAGCTAAAACTGGTCCGAAGAAACTGGGCAGGTCAATTCCGTTTTCGGTGCTGACAGTATTCAAGTCGGCCTTTGAGGCGGTCGGGCGTCCTTGGCTGGGCACCAGCTTTGCGTTTCTCGGCGTTGGACTGAATGTCCCGCTCAACTACATGCTCATTTGGGGCATCGGGCCTTTTCCAATGCTTGGCTTGACCGGCGCCGGTATTGCATCACTTGTTGCCGAGTCGCTTGCATTGTTGGCCGCGTGGGTCTG
>JBMOGP010000708.1:0-1632 GCA_049318285.1 Hyphomonadaceae bacterium | reverse complement strand
TCGATACGAATGGCCCAGTCTGCGATGAAAGTGTCGACGTTGAACCAGCGCGACAGAACGATGGTCACCGCCTCGCCGGACTGTCCGCCCAGCGACCAGGCAAAAAACTGCCACGTCGCCAGCACTGCCGCCGTAATAACGATCGTCGTCGTTACGGCCATGGCGCCCCGGTCACCCAGGAAACGCTGACCAAGGCCGGACACCGCGGCGGCGATGCCCGGCGCAAGCACGATGAAGATTGCCGCGATTTCCTGGAAGGTCACGCCTCTGCTCCCCTAACCGCGCAGCACGTTGACATCTTCCACCGCGATCTCGCCGCGGTTGCGGAAGTAGACGACAAGAATGGCAAGACCGACAGCCGCCTCGGCGGCCGCGACAGTCAGCACGATCATCGCGAACACCTGCCCCATGATCGTGCCGTTGAAGACGGAGAAGGCGACCAGATTGATGTTCACCGACAGAAGGATCAGCTCGATCGACATCAGGATGACGATGATGTTCTTGCGGTTCACGAAGATACCGAACACGCCGATCGTGAACAGCGCGGCAGAGACCGCCAGATAGTGGCCGAGGGTAAGTTCTACGCCCGCCATGTTCAGATCCCCACGCTCATAGGCCCTGGCCCGGACGAACGTCCTTGAGCTCCACGGCATCCTTGCGTTTCCGCCCGGTTTGCTCGGCAATGTTCTGGCGCTTGACGCTCGGCCGCGACCGCAGGGTCAGCACGATGGCGCCCATCATGGCGACCAGCAGCACGATGCCCGACATCTGAAACAGCAGCAGATAGTCGGTATACAGCACGCGTGAGAGGGCTTCGGCGTTGGTCGGCGCGCCCGGGCTCGCATTGAATGTCTCGCCGCCGCCGAATGTCGCCGCGGCAGCCACAATCCCGATCTCCGCCAGCAGAGCCAACGCAACCAACGCACCAACCACAAGGTAATTCTGGAAGCCCTGCTTCAACGCGATGAAGTCGATATCGAGCATCATGACCACGAACAGGAACAGCACCGCGACAGCGCCGACATAGACGACCACCAGCAGCATCGCGAGGAACTCGGCGCCGATAAGCACCAGCAAGCCCGCCGACGTGAAGAATGCGAGGATCAGCCAGAGCACGGAGTGCACCGGGTTTCGGGCCGCGACGACGAACAGTGCGGAAAGCACCACGATCGTCGAGAGGATGTAGAAAGCGATCAGCGCCACGGCCTGCCTTCCCTCTTCCTGTTCAATCTAACGCGCCCCGAATGGGGCAGGTGAAAAGTCCCGAAAAGTCCGACTCGCCCCCCGCAAGCCGCGCTCTTCTATCGATAGCGTGCGTCCAGTTCCAGATTGCGCGCGATCTCGCGTTCCCAGCGGTCGCCGTTCTCCAGAAGTCGTTCCTTGTCGTAGTAGAGTTCCTCGCGCGTCTCGGTCGCGAACTCGAAATTCGGGCCCTCGACGATGGCGTCCACCGGACACGCTTCCTGGCAGAAACCGCAATAGATGCACTTCACCATGTCGATATCGTAGCGCGTCGTCCGGCGCGAGCCGTCTTCGCGCGGCTCGGCCTCAATCGTGATCGCCTGCGCGGGGCAGATCGCCTCGCACAGCTTGCACGCGATGCAGCGTTCTTCCCCGTTGGGATAGCGGCGC
>JBMOGP010000707.1:0-1635 GCA_049318285.1 Hyphomonadaceae bacterium | reverse complement strand
GCCGGCTAGCCCGACGCGACGACGCTTTCTTGACAACTGCGCGAAGATCTCGCGACACGGTGGCTGCGCGCATGCAGCGATCAGCGGCAGCCGGGCGCTGCAGAGCATCCACCGGCGGAATTGCTGCGCATTCGGTTGTCATGTTTGCGTGCAGTGTCGCTCCAGGCAGATTCAGGACACCTGTGATGACAATCACCCGACGCCGCATCCTGGCCGCTGGCGCTGCCATGCCCTTGTTTGCATGTACGACGCAGGTCTCGCCGGTGATCGCTGGCCAGAACCGGAAGCGCGGTCAGTTCACGCATTCCGTAGCCTCCGGCGATCCCTTCCCCGAGTCTGTGGTGCTGTGGACCCGCTTTGTTGCGACTGATGGAGGCGCGGCCTCTGTCGGCTGGGAGATTGCGGAGGACGAGGGCTTTCAGCGCATCGCGGCGCGCGGCGAGGCTGTGGCGGGACCGGCGAGCGACTATTGCGCGAAACTGCTCGCTGGCGGGCTGCAGGCAGGGCGGCCCTACTGGTATCGCTTCGCCAGCGCCTCGGGGTATTCGCCGGTCGGCCGCACCCGCACGGCGCCGCGGCCAGGAGATGGTTCGCGCCAGCTCACACTGGCGCTGTTTGCGTGTTCCAACCTGCCCAGCGGGTGGTTCAACGCGTACGGCCATGCTGCGAGCGACGACAGCATAGATATCGCGGTGCATGTGGGCGACTATTTCTACGAATACGCCAGCAGCCGATACGGTGCGAACGCCCTGGCGGGGCGTCTGGTTGAGGACTTCGAGTGCGTAACGCTGCCGCAGTACTATTCGCGGTATGCAACCTACCGGTCGGATCCGGACCTGCAGGAGCTGCATCGCCTCAAGCCGTGGGTGATGACATGGGACGATCACGACTTCAGCAATGACAGCTACATGGACGGCGCCGAGAACCACCAGCCCGAGACTGAGGGCGACTGGGCCTTGCGCCGCGCCGCCGCCATCAAGGCGCATAGCGACTGGACGCCGACGCGCGCCTCCGCGGTCAGCGGCGGCCTGATCCACCGCAGCCTGCCCTGGGGCAACCTTGCTGATCTCATCGTGCTGGACAGCCGCATGGTCGGCCGCACCAACCAGATGGACTGGCGCCCGCTGCTGCTGCCGGCGGTCGACAGGTCGCAGGCGGAGTTCACGCGGATCGCGCGGGATTTCTACAACGGTCCGATGTCC
Organism: Hyphomonadaceae bacterium; assembly: GCA_049318285.1. Taxonomy (GTDB): domain Bacteria; phylum Pseudomonadota; class Alphaproteobacteria; order Caulobacterales; family Hyphomonadaceae; genus UBA7672. Next base: position 433 of record JBMOGP010000707.1, on the reverse strand, counting down.
GATCCGAAGCGTAGCGTGCTCGGGGCCCCGCAGGAGGCATGGTTCGCCGACCAGCTGAAGTCGTCCGCCGGCCGCGGTGCACCGTGGCAGGTTGTGATTGAGGGCTCGGTCCTGGGCGCGGCGATCGCTCCGCCTGCGGGAGACGGGCTTGTGCCGGCCGGCGCATCGGACGGCCAGCGCAGGCAGGCCGCGATGCTGTCCATGCTGGGCGCTGCAGGCCTGCCCTACGACATTCCCCTCTGGTGCGGATTTCCCGAAGCGCGACGTCGGTTCCTCGCGACCTGCGCCGGATATGGGCGCAATGTGCTCGCGCTGGGCGGCGAGACGCATTCCGGCTGGGCCTTCAACCTGCCCGGCGGAAAGGATGGCCGCCCCGCCTGCGTCGAGGCGGCGGCCTTCGCGGTGGCGGCTGGCGGCAAGGCGCGCGGCGGCG
>JBMOGP010000706.1:0-1639 GCA_049318285.1 Hyphomonadaceae bacterium | reverse complement strand
CACCTGGCCGTTGCTCATGTAGAAGCTTGAACGGCCGCTGCTGCGCGACACGATCCTCTCGACGGTGGCTGTTACGCGATAAGGCTCGGCATCCTGAAAGTTCCCGCGTATTGGAGGCGCGACGACGCCCGCCCGCCTATCCCCGGCCGCGGCCGCCGGCTCCCCACCCGACCGCGGAGTACCCGCCACTGCTCCCTCAGCCGTGGGCGCGGCTCCCAGGCTTGCAGCCGCTGCATCATAACAGGCGAGCCTCTGTGCTTCAGCAGGGGTGGCTCGGCAGGTGTAGATCCTCTCAAGCGCCGCCTGCGCCGCATCGCTCTCCTGCGCTCTGGACGGGCCGGACGACGCAGCTGCGATGACGGCCGCCGTGAAAATGATTATGAAGGGTCGCATCGCCGGGTCTCCGAGTCTGTCCAGATCAAGCCTGTCTTGCGTAAGCTTTGCTGCCAAGCTTGGTTGCGCAGGGCTGAGGCAAGCCGCGGTGCAACGCTCTGGCAGTCTGCCATTCCCGCGGGCCCGTTCGCAACAGGCCCGGTCCGCGCGAATGCCACTGCGGCAACCGTGCCGGTCCTGGCGATCGCCTGAGGGGCCACCTGGCCGAGCGCGCCCCTTGGGTCGGCTTGGGTCAGTGCGGGCGCCGGGGGGCCATGCGCGGCGGCCGGCCGAAGCAGCGACCGGAGGCTCGGCTGGTGCGGACGGATCAGCACACATGCGCGATGCACGCCCGCGAGGGCAGGTCGCCAGCCCCTGAGCGACCCTCAGGAGAGCAATGCGGTCAACAAAGCTTCCCTCAGGGCCGCGTTGGGTGAATCTGACAATGACCGTTGCAGCTGTCTGCGCGCGCCGGCCTGCAGCTCAGTCGGCGCTGATCCGATTAACCAAAACGACGAGAGATAATCAGCGCTTTCGTGGCGTCAGGGTTCATCGGCCGGATGAATTCTTGCGATCCCAGAGCAGCTTTCTCAGCCGGCGCGAGCGGGCCGAAGAGGGGCCGCTGCGACCCTGCGCCGAGCGCGCTGCCTTAACGGAGTGTTACCCAAAAGCCAGAAAGCAACAAATTTGTGTCCGCACGGATTGCGAATGTGGCACACCTGCGTCTACCAATTGAATTCAACGGGCTACTTTCGGGGGGCTCTAATTTCAGGTTCGTCGTCTGGAGGCTTCTGCTGCCGCCATGCCGCCGATGACGTTGCACTAAAGCTCTTATGAACATCCTTTGGGAGTATTGAATGTTTTCGAACAAGTCGCGCTTTGGGGGATCCGCAAAGGATTTCGGTTCTGCTGTCTCCAGGTCTGCCCTGGTGCTTGGCGCATCCCTCTCGCTGATCGGTTTCTCGTCGCCGGCTCTGGCCCAGGCGGCCGCCCCTCAGGAAGCTGATCAGGCCGAGGAGGAATCCGAAGATACGGTTGTTGTTACCGGATCGCGTATCCGCCAGCGCGACTTCGAAACGGCCAGCCCGATCGCCACGGTCGGCGCCGAAGAGATCGCCCTCACCGGCACGCTCAATGTCGAAGAGCTTCTCAACAGCCTCCCGCAGGTCGTTCCGGGCCTGACGGTCACGTCCAACAACCCCTCGCTCAATGGTTTTGCGACCGCCGACCTCCGCGGCCTTGGACCGGGCCGTACGCTCGTGCTGGT
>JBMOGP010000705.1:0-1641 GCA_049318285.1 Hyphomonadaceae bacterium | reverse complement strand
AGCTGATCTCGATGCAGACAGGCGTGACGTGGGACGAGAACTACGCCAGCCAGCAATCTGACGTCGCCCGCGCCGGCACGGCGCCCTTCACGGGCGGTCATCCCATCGAGAACAATCCGCTGCTGCAATACATGACGAAGCTCCCGAAGAAGACGGAGCCGGGCCAGGAGTGGGCCTACAAGACTGGCGAGACCGACCTCGCCGGCATGGTCCTTGTGCGCGCGCTCGCAGGCAAATCGCTGGCGCAGTACGCCTCCGAGAAGATCTGGGCGCCCTATGGCATGGAACAGGACGGCATCTGGATGCAGGACAAGGCTGGCCTGAACCGTGGCGGCTGCTGCATGAGCATGACGCTGCGCGACTATGCCCGCATTGGCCAGTTCATGCTCGAAGGCGGCAAGATCGACGGAAAGGACGTTCTGGCGCCCGGCTGGGTCGAGGAGTCGACCCATAACCATGCGCCGCCGAAATCCCGCGCCAGGGGCGAGAGCTACGGCTATTTCTGGTGGCCGATGGAAGAGGGCTATCGCGCGGTCGGAATCTTCGGCCAGGGCATCTACGTCTATCCGGAAGAAAACCTCGTGATCGCCATCAACGCGGCAATGCCCAAGGCGTCCGACCGCGTCCAAAGCCAGAAGATCGCAGCCGCGGTCAGCGCGCTCAGAGCAGCAGCCAATGGCGGCGAGGCGCGGACGCCTCGCGGCTGAGGCCCCGCGCTCACGCGCCCGATTGACAGCCGCGACGCGCGACAGGAGGTTGGGGAATGCTTCCGAAGCTGACCCGCATCCTGCTGGCGCTCGTCACGGCCCTTGTCTTTGCAGGACAGATGGAGGCCGCAGCGCAGCATTGTGCGCGCCTCGCCCACGAAGCAGCGTCGATCGAACACACGCGTGCGCCTGATCGGGAATGTCACGATCCAGCACCTGCGGCTGCGCACGGCGCGCACCATGCGGCGCCGTCAGAGGCCGCGCCCGGCCACGACCCCGCCCGCGACCCCGCCTCGCATGCCGCCGGGCATTGCGAATGCCTTGCCGCCCTGAACGGCTTCACCAGCACCACCGGCGCACGCGCAAGCAACGTCATCGCGCACGACGCCTGGCAGCCGCTCAAAACCGCCAGCTTCGTCTCGAGCCGGCCCGATCCGGATCTTCGTCCCCCACGCGCCTGACCCGAACCCAGCCGCTCACCCGGTCCGCAATGGCCGGGGCCACATGGACCCAGTTCAGGACGACAACGCATGTCACGCCACATTCTGGTCGCTTCGGCGATCCTCCTTGCGCCATCCGCCATGGCGCAGACACCCGACCATCCGGACCACGCATCACATGCGCCAGCGCATGACCCTGCCGGTCACGAAGGCCATACGCCGCCAGCTGCAACAACCGGTCACTCCGGTCATGACGAAGCCGGCTCCCCACATCACGGCATGCGCAGCGCACGCGGCGACGACGCCATGAACCGCGACGGCAGCGGCACTTCCTGGCGGCCTGCCACTGCCCCGCATGACATGTTGATGCGCCACGTCGGCGACTGGATGCTGATGGCGCACGGCAATATCGACCTCGTCTACACCTCGCAGAACGGGCCGCGCGGAGACGACAAGGGGTTTGTTGCCGGCATGGTGATGGGCGCCGCGCAACG
>JBMOGP010000704.1:0-1653 GCA_049318285.1 Hyphomonadaceae bacterium | reverse complement strand
GATAGTCGTCGACACTGAAGATTTCCCCGGGAAGGTGGCGACGGTTGACCAGGGCCGCGGGCGTGGTCGCTGTGGCGGGAGCACCACCATTCTCGTAGATATAGTCGCCATAGCAGAACACGAAATCCGGCTCGGCGGCGGCAAGATGCCGGTAAGCGGTATAGAGGCCCGCCTCGTAATGCTGGCAGCCAGCGATGGCGAAGGTGGCGCGAGCCGTCGGCGCACCGGCGGCAGGCGCCGTCTTCGCACGACCGACCGGGCTCTGGACGCCGCCGGCGCGGAAGCGATACCAGTAGGGCCTCGCAGGGGAGAGACCATCCACTTCGACATGAACGCTGTGCGCCATCATCGGGTTGGCAATCGCCTTGTCGGCGCGGACAATGTTCGCGAACGCGTCGTCGGATGCAACTTCCCATTCGACCTCCACCGGCTGGCTCGGCATGCCAAAGCCAATCTCGAAAGGTTTTGGCGCAAGCCGCGTCCAGATGACAAAGCCGTTTCCGGCCGCCTCCCCGGAGGCGATGCCGAGCTGAAAGGGATCATCGGCGAAAGCCACCTGCGCGACAGCCTCGCGGAACAGCAGGGGAGCGGCGACGAAGACGCCGGCGGCTGCACCGAATCGCCTGATGAGCTGCCGACGGGTGTGTTGCGCTCTGTCAAATGATCGCTGGGTCATGGCGTGCCTCCTTTGGGGCGTTGCGATGCTAGTCGGCCCGCTTGACACATCCATGACGATGCGTCGCGAGCTGTTCTTCGCGCTGTGAGCATGCGTTGTGATGCCGGAGATGTGAAGCGGCCTCTGTTCACACAGCCGCGCAAGAGCGAAGCCTGCAGCCCAAGGGACTTCAGAGACCTGAACTGTGCAAAGCTTTCGATTGTCGGCGGGCGCCATGGAATATCGGCAGCACACGGACATCGGTCATCCAGCCCTCGGGCACAGTCACGCCGCACGCGCTCCTTTCGTGGCGGCGGACAGGCTTCAGCGCCTGTCGGGCGCCGGTGGTCCGCCAACCCTCGACGACTGGCTGTCGCGGCGTTGCGATGCATCCGACACCCGTGCAACGCCATCCGGGGAGATACCCGACCACGCTTCGCCGGAGGCCCCGCGCATCCGCCCGGGTTCGAACAGAGAACGCATGGATGCCCGGTCCATACTGGCAGCTTGAAGCCGGAGAGCCGAGCGGGATTTCTGCGACCATGAGCGACATCTCGTACGCCTCGGCGAACCCTGCCGATGCAGCGCCGGCGCTCTCGACGCCGCAATCGCTGGCGTAAAGTCCTGGCCAGGGTGCGTCCAAGCTTTAAAGCCGCACCGGGTTCTGCCCCCTTTCCGGCGTTCAGCACAGACCCTCTTGCACCCGCATTTGACTGCATGTTCTCAGGCCCTTGTTGGCGATCGTGCCGGTTTACAGGCGGCCCCTTTTCGTTTTCGTCGCCAGCGGACTGCCGTTCTGATTGACGAGGGCCAGGAAAGACGGCCAATCCTCGCCCAAAGCTTCCCGCTATGCGGTTCGTTCAGGAGACAGGCGATCATGGCCTCGCTAGAGCCCTTACCCCTGCTGGTGATCGGTCTTGTCATCCTCCTGACCCTCGCCGGTGCGGTGGCTCTCGGATATCACGGCAAGGTCTGGCTTCAGCGCCGGAGCGCGCCGT
>JBMOGP010000703.1:0-1658 GCA_049318285.1 Hyphomonadaceae bacterium | reverse complement strand
GAGTTTCCAAGCTCCTCGCAGCATGTTGCGCACATCCTCCAGCCAGATGCGTGAATTCGGGGCTTTAGCGTGATATGATGTCCACCGCCACCACTCCGCTTCGACCTAACGACATGCATAGTGTCGCAGGGGCGCAGAAACAGCGAGGCGGGGTGGGGGCGCGACCAGACGCCCGAGGAGTTGGAAAGATGAGCACCCGGTTTCTACTCGGCACTTCGGCACTCGCAGCGAGCCTGCTGGTATCTCCCGCTGCGTTCTCACAAGGCGCCGTCACGGTGATCGGCGGCGGACTTGGACAGGCTTGTTACGAGGCGGCCGAGGACCAACGGGTCGCCCCGATGAAGGCAATGGAAATCTGTAACCTCGCGCTCACAACGGAGGTCCTCAAGCGCAGGGACAAGGCTGCGACCCATACCAACCGCGGCATCCTCCACATGCGCACCGGAAACAACACAAGGGCCATGTGGGATTACGAGAACAGTCTGCGCCTGATGCCTGAACTCAACGAAGCAAAGGTCAATCTCGGCGCAGCGCTGTATAACCTGAAACGCTATCCGGAGGCTCTTGCAGCCCTGAACGAGGGCGTGAAAGCCGAATCCGAAAACGCGCGAACGGTGGGTTTCTACAATCGCGGCCTCACGTATGAAAAGCTGGGGGACCTGCAGTCTGCCTATGAGGATTTCCGCGAGGCCCTGAAGATGAAGCCGGACTTCAAACAGGCGCAGGACCAGATCGCCCGTTTCACTGTCGTTCCGGCTGGCAGCTGACCAGCCCGTCCCAGGACCTGCGCTGTCATTCGCGACTGCGCCACCCTATCTTTGTCGAACTGGACGTTTTGTCGAAAGGCGCACAATGACCGACCGTAGCTTGATCGAGGAAGCCGGCATTGGCGTGTCAAGCGCTGCGCGCATCCTCGACGAGGCCCTGGCCGGAGCCGAAGACGGCGAAATCTATGTCGAATCCGTCCGTTCCGAGAGCTTCCTGTTCGACGATGGCAGACTGAAATCCGCCTCTTACGACAGCGGCCAGGGCTTCGGCCTGCGTGTCGTGTCGGGCGAGACCACGGGCTATGCCCATGCAAGCGAAATCTCCGAAGCCGCCCTCAGGCGCGCCGCCACATCCGCCGCCGCAGCCAAGCGCGGGCGTTCGAACAAACTCGCCATGGGACCGACGCCGGCGAATCGCCGCCTCTATGCGGACGTCGACCCCACCGCCTCCCCTGACTTCGTGACCAAAACGGGACTACTGGCAGAAATCGACGCCTGGTGCCGCGCGAGCGATCCGCGCGTCGTGCAGGTATCGGTGTCGCTGGCCGGATCACGCACCGCGGTCGAGATCATCCGTTCGGGCGGCGCGAGCGTCGCCGAGGCGCGACCGCTGGTGCGCGTCAACATCGCGGTGACGATGGAGAAAGATGGCCGCCGCGAGACAGGCTCGGCCGGCGCAGGCGGGCGCGCGGGCTACGAGGAATGGATCCAGCCGGACCGCTGGAAGGCGCTTGCGGCGCGGGCGTTGCGGAAGGCGGAAATCAATCTCGAGGCCGTGCCCGCCCCTGCGGGCGAGATGGAAGTGGCGCTTGGGCCGGGCTGGACGGGCGTGCTGTTGCATGAAGCCGTAGGCCACGGTCTTGAGGGCGATTTCAACCGCAAGGGATCGTC
>JBMOGP010000702.1:0-1660 GCA_049318285.1 Hyphomonadaceae bacterium | reverse complement strand
CGATAGTGGGTCAGTGCCGCGTCCATGTGCAACGGCAGCATCCGACGGTCTGGCGCACGCTGCAGGTTGCTCCATTGCGCGGCAATCATCGCGCGGTCTTCCTCGAAGGCTGTCAAGAGGCCTTGGTACAGGGCCTTTGTGACGTTTGCATCGCCGCGGTCGGCGCGGTGTGCTTCCATGAAGAAGTAGTGGGTGCTCGTGGCCGTCTCGGGGGTCAGGGCCTGGCAGCTGTGGAAGCGAACGCCGGTGCCTTGGCCTTCGGCGTCTTCCGCGGCCATGCCGGCGGGCTGCGCGCCAGAATGCATCTGCAGCGTGCCGGGCAGCAGGAATTCGTAGTGCAGCCAGCGGTCGACCGGGCCGTCATGATCCCAGAGCGGGCGGTAGTACGCGGGCGGCGGCACCCGGGAGATGTCTCGCCGCACACGAACGCCGCGCGACAGGCGTTCGACCCGTGGCTGCACGCGCGCAAGTGTGTCGTCTCCGCCGCCGCCGAACGTGGCCGCATGCACATAGCTCAGATGCGAGAAGTCGAGCAGGTTGTCGGCGATGAGTTCGACGGGAGTCTCGTAGTGCAAGTAGCCCGGGCGATAGGCCCACTGGGACGATTCGCAGGAGAAGTTGTCGGGCAGCAAACCGGTGTCGGCGCTCGTCACGTCATCGCCCATCCACACCATCACCCAGCTCCTGTGCTCGACAACGGCAAAGCGCCGCACGCAGGCCTGCGGCGGCGGCGAGTCCATGCCGGGCACCTCGATACAGCGGCCGTCGGGCGCGAACTTCAAGCCGTGATACCCGCAGCGCAGTGCATCGCCTTCGAGTCGGCCGCGCGACAGCGGTGCGTGGCGGTGCACGCAGCGGTCCTCGAGTGCGGCAATCGCGCCGCCAGCCGTACGCCACAGCACCAGCGGTACGCCGATGATCGTGCGGGCAAGTAACTGGCCCGCCTGCAGTTCGTGCGACCAGGCGGCAACGTACCAGGCGTTGCGCAGGAAGGCGTTCACGGCACGGCCTCAGGCCAACCCGAAACGCCGGTGCAGCGGCGTCGGATCCGGATCGTGTCCGGCGAAGTCGCGGAACGCTTCGTCGGCGGCCACCCGATGGCCGACGCTCAGCACCTTATCGATCCAGTCCTTGGCGGTGGCCACGTCGTAGAGGCCACCTTGCGCGCGCTCGAAGCGCTGCACCGCATCAGCCGCCATCACGTCAGCCCACAGGTACGAGTACAGCCCTGCGGCGTAGGCGCCGATGAAGAGGTGAAAGTTGTGCGTGACCCGCATGATCAGGTCCCACGCTTCGGGCATGCCCAACTCGGCCAGTGTGTCGTTCTCCACCTGCACAGGGTCGATCGGCGCACCGCTGCCGTCGGCCAGCAGGTGCAGCCGCATGTCGACGATGGCCGGCAGCAGGAAATCGGGGTTGAGGCTGAAGATGCGGTCGTACTTCAGGCCCTGCTGGATGCGGTCCATCAGATCAGCGGGCATGGGCTCGCCGGTGACGTGGTGCCGTGCAAAGCGCGCCAGCAGCTCAGGGTCGCGCAGCCAGCGTTCGTTGATGAGCGCCGGCAACTCGACGAAGTCCCAGGCCACGTGCTGGCTGCCCAGCGACGCGTAGGCGGACGTGCAATGCAGCATGTGCAGCGCATGGCCGAACTCGTGGAAGA
>JBMOGP010000701.1:0-1666 GCA_049318285.1 Hyphomonadaceae bacterium | reverse complement strand
CCGCTGCTCGATCGGGACAGGGGCCGACCGATCCGATCAGGCCCCTCTCCCCCGGCATGCGGGTCCGCACCGGGCGGTTCGAGAAGTTGGGGTCAGGAGAACCTGGGAACTGTTCAGCCCCAAGGCACTGGCATGCCACCAGCTCTGCAAGTTGCCGGAGATGCACAGCGCCTCGTCCAGATTTGCCGCCAGCTTGCGAAGCGTGCGGAACGCGGTGGTGCCACGCTTCCAGAGAGCGTCATCGTAGAGCAACGTATGTTCTGTATTCTCATCTGGTCACAGATCCATGCGCCCGCCTGGCTCTTCCGGCCGCACCGCCCCCTCGTTCCCAGACTGGAGATCAACCGAGATGTCAATGTCTATCATCGTTCGCAGCGCGCTGTGCTCAGCCTTGGTGGCGGCTTTTGCCGTTCCTGCCCACTCGATCACGATCACGCAATGGAATTTCAACGGCTCCTCCGCGGGCACGACCTCTCCGTCCACCGGCATCGGGTCCCTCGCCACGATCGGCGGCGTGACCTCCAGTTTCGGCAGCGGTGAAACGAACGGGGGCTCGAGCGACCCGGTCGTGGGCTCGCCGCCGGACTTCGGCCTGCAGACGACCGGCTACGTAGCGCAGGGCACCGCCAACAAGTCGGCTGGCATCCAGGCGAACGTCAGCACCGTCGGCTTCACGAACATCAAGCTGAACTACGACCTGCGCCACAGCAACACCAGCTCGCGCTACGAGCAGGTGCAGTACACGGTCAACGGCACGACCTGGGTGGACATCGCGTCCTTCGACGGCAACGCGGGCGATACCTGGTTCAACAACCGCACGGTCGCCCTGCCGGCGTTCGCCGACAACCTTTCGGCGTTCGGGGTCCGCGTGGTCTCCGCCTTCGCGCCTGGCACGTCGGGATATGGCGTATCCAACTCGACCAGCACTTACGCAACCACCGGCACGTGGCGCTTCGACATGGTGACCGTATCCGGCGATGCGATCGCCGCTGTGGTCCCGGTTCCGGGCTCGTTCGCGCTGCTGGCCACCGCACTGCTGGGCTTTGGCGCGTTCGCACGGCGCAGCCGCGCGGGCTGACCCGCGACAAGCCGGCACTGCTGCCCTTTTGCGGCGGGCAGTGCCGGTCGCCTTCATCTGAAGGCCTGCGCCGCATCGTCCCGGACGGATCGCGCGTGGAGCAGGCGTTCTGAAGGGCGCTGGCGTACGGGCCTCAGTACGGCTATGTTCGGAGCGTTCAAACACCCTCCATCGAGGGACAGATGGCCGCGCGCAAGGGAATTGCGCTCGCGGCGCGGGGCGAGGCGGTCCGCACCAAGGTGCATGGCGACGCTGATCGTGGGGTCGATCAGCGGTTGCAGCACCTGCAGCAACGCCTGCTGGATCAGCCTGTCCACAACGGTCGGTATCCCCGACTCGCGCACCCCGCCTCCCGGTTTCGGGATGCTCACCCGGCGAACCGGATCGGCCCGGTAGTTGCCGTCGAGCACCCTGCGTCGGATATCGAGCCACGCGAACATCAGGTACTCGCCCGTGTCCTGCACCGTGCGTCCATCGGCGCCAGCGCTTCCCTTGTCGGCCTGCACGCGCTTCCACGCACAGACGTCAACGTATCCGCACCGGCCGCGTTTCGCGGATAATCCGCGGCTTTGCCGTGCCCCCTGCGGC
>JBMOGP010000700.1:0-1672 GCA_049318285.1 Hyphomonadaceae bacterium | reverse complement strand
GCGTGACAAGGCGTGGCTGGATGCCGCGATCGCGTCCGACAGCGCGCAGATCCTGCTGATGCGCGAAGGCATGCCGTTGGTCGAAGGTTCGGCGCCGCCATCAGGGCCCATGCAGATCGGCGCCCGGCTGGCACCGGGGCGGCCAATCCTGTGGCTTGGCGCGCAGGCGGCGATGTTGAGCCCCAGGGCGCAGCGTTTGTTTCTTGGCGAGACTGTAAAGGGCTCGCCGGTGTTCGCGCTGGAGTTGCCCGCCTCATTCAGCCTCGATAGCTCGCCAATCGCGGGGCTGGGCGTGTTCGAGGATTTTCGCGCGGCGGCGCAGGCTTTCTCGCCGTTTGAAGGCGGGGCTGCAGCAACGGCGCGGGCGCTGTTCGAATGGCATCGGCGGCACGGCTTCTGCGCCAATTGCGGGACGCAATCGACGGTAGAAGACGCGGGCTGGAAGCGGAAGTGCCAGGATTGCGGGGCGGAGCATTTTCCGCGTGTCGATCCTGTCGCGATCATGCTGGCGACGCACGGCGACAAATGCCTGCTGGGACGGCAGGCGGCGTGGCGGCCGGGCTTCTGGTCATGTCTCGCTGGCTTCGTCGAACCCGGCGAGACGATCGAACAGGCGGCTGCACGCGAGATTTTTGAGGAGGCCGGGGTGCGCTGCACCACGCGCGCCGACTATCTGTTCTGCCAGCCCTGGCCGTTCCCATCCTCGCTGATGATCGGTCTGATCCTTGAGGCGGATGGGGACACGATCAATATCGACGCCACCGAGATCGAAGCCGCGAAGTGGTTCACGCGGGACGAGGCGCGCGCGATGATGGCTGGGACAAATCCGGACGCCTTCGCACCACCTGCATTCGCGATCGCGCACCACGTCATCAAGGCGTGGCTGGAACGCGGCTAAATCGCATCCAGCTGGATCTGGTCCGGCAGCGGGTCGATCATCTTCGCGAGGCGCGGATCCTCGAGGCCCTTGCCGCAGACTTCGGAGTGAATGCGCCTCAGCCAGTCCGCAAGCATCATCGCGACAGGATCGCCTCGCCATAGATGGCATAGCAGCGATGAAGCCGGTCTGCGTCTCCGGGATCGCGCAAGGTGATGCGAATCTGAGCCATGCATGCCTCCCCGGCGAATGCTTGCACGACAGCTCAAACGAAAACACCCCGTGGGGCAAGCACGGGGCGTCTCGTTTCAGACCTGCGCCCCCTCGAGGGCGGTCAGACTAGAAGTTGCGGACGTAGGACAGCGAGAACGCATCCACCTCGCCGGCGTCGAAGTCGTTACGGGTCCAGTCGCCGCGGATGCCGTCTTGCGACGTCAGGTTCCACTGCGCGCCGGCGCCGTAGGCCAGACCGTCTTCATCGCCACCCGGCGAGGTTTCGATACGGGCGACGCCCACGCGGCCGAAAACGTCGAACTGCGGGTTGATCGGCAGCTTGCCGACGACATAGGCGCCGAACTGGCTGTCGAGCTCTGTGCCCGAATCGTCGGTCACGCCGAACGTGCCCTCGCCTTCGATGGCGAAGTTCGGGGTGAAGTTAACGCCGACGCGGCCAGTGATCCCGCCAAGTTGAGCGCCGCCATCTCCGTCGAAGTAGGTGTAGCCGCCGGAAACGTAGACGCCCGATTGCTGGGCGTTGGCGGTCATGAAGGCCGGCGCGACAAGCATGGACGCGGC
>JBMOGP010000699.1:0-1674 GCA_049318285.1 Hyphomonadaceae bacterium | reverse complement strand
GGGTGGGCAAGAAGGCCGGCCGCGGCTTCTACGACTATCGCGGCGACAAGCCGGTACCGACACGCTGAGCGCACGACGATGGCCGTTGCCCTGATCACTGGCGCAAACCGCGGAATCGGCCTCGCGCTTGTGAAGGCGTTTGCCGGGCGCAGGGACAAGGTCTTCGCCTGCGTGCGTGCTTCTTCTGATCGTGAAGCGCTTGATGCGTTCGCGGCCTCGACGCCGCAATGGGTCGAGGTGATCGAGATGGATGTCTCGGACCCCGCACAGATCGGTCGCGTGCGGCGGAAGCTGGAAGCTGAACCGATCGACGTGCTGATCAACAATGCCGGCATTGGCGGGCCGGACAGGCAGTCTGCGACGGACATGGATTTCGAGGGGCTGGAAGAAGCCTTCCGCGTCAATTCGATGGCGCCCTTGCGCGTGGCGCTTGCTTTCCTGCCGAACGTGAAGGCGGCAAAGGGGCGGATCATCACCCTGTCGAGCCAGATGGGCGCAACCGGCGCTTCGGCCGACAATCTCGCCTATCGCGTCTCCAAGCAGGCGGTGAACCGGCTGATGCGCGGGCTTGCAACCGAGCTGAAACCGCACGGCATTCCGGTGCTGATCGTGAACCCGGGCTGGGTGAAGACAGACATGGGCGGAGAAGGCGCGCAGCTCACGACCGATGAAAGCGCGGCGAACCTTGTGAAGCTGATCGACAAGCTCGACATTGGTTCGACTGGCCAGTTCCTGGCGTGGAACGGCAAGGAGCTGGCGTGGTAGGCGTCGTTGCGCCACGGCCGGCAGGCTCGCGGCGCATCGGTCTTTACTGGATTTACGTCGGCCTGCTGTCGATCGTCTCGATCTTCTGGCTCGCCGTGGTCTCACCAATCATTCGGCCAACGCTGCCGACCAACCCCGCCCACCTGCTGTTCTGCATCTTCGCAGGCATCGCGATTGCGGACGCCGCGGCGCACGCAATCGACGACATCGCCGGCATCTGGAAGCCACACGATCTTGGCGGCGCGATGACGCCGCGCAGGAAGTTCAGCCCGGGCCAGCTGCTGCGCGATGATATCGGCGGGATGCTGTCGCACCTCACGGCAGTGCCGGTGATCGCGGCGATGGCTTATGCCTACACGCTGCTGCCGCCACGCATCGAAGACAAGCTGTTCGGCGCGAGTGCGGGACAGGGATTCGTGGTCTGGAATTTCCTGTCGCAAGCCATCATGGGAGGGCTCGATGTGTTTGCGTTCTTCCTCAGTCAGGATGCGAAGACGGCGCTGCAGCAGAATTTGAACCTCACCGAGCTGCAGCCGAAGTCATTTGAGGCGGGCGCCGTGCTGGCCGGGCTCAAGCTGTACGGGCTCTTGATGTGCGTGTCGGTGCTGCGTGTGGTGGGCGCGCCGGTGGTGCTGTTCAGGACATGGATGCAGAGCAGAAAGGGACGGCGGGCGAAGTAGCGCACCGCCGTTTCCGCTCCTCGCTAATTCAGATCCCGCATCGCGGCTGTCATCGTCGGGCCGATCTCGTCGTGGAGGACGAGGTCGGCGAGATCGTCGAGCTGGGTCGGCTCGCGGTTGAGGATGACGAGTCTGGCGCCATACTGCTTTGCCTTCACCGGAAAATGCGCGGCGGGCGTGACGACGAGCGAGGACCCCAGGACGAGGAAGAGGTCGCAGGCCTGTGTCT
>JBMOGP010000698.1:0-1677 GCA_049318285.1 Hyphomonadaceae bacterium | reverse complement strand
CCAGCTTCACCACCGCGCCCGACGGCAAGCTCTACCAGCTGCCCGACCAGCAGTTCGCGAACCTCTACTGGTTCCGCTATGACTGGTTCACCGACGCGAAGAACAAGGCCGACTTCAAGGCGAAGTACGGCTATGATCTCGGCGTTCCGGTCAACTGGTCCGCCTACGAAGACATCGCCGAATTCTTCACCGGTCGCGAGATCGACGGGAAAAAAGTGTACGGCCACATGGACTACGGCAAGAAGGACCCGTCGCTCGGCTGGCGCTTCACCGACTCATGGCTCTCCATGGCCGGCAATGGCGACAAGACCAACGGCCATCCCAATGGCTTCCCCGTCGATGAGTGGGGCATCCGCGTCGACGACGCCTCGCGCCCGGTCGGCTCGTGCGTTGCGCGTGGCGGCGACACCAACGGTCCCGCATCGGTCTATGCCGTCACGAAATACATCGACTGGCTGAAGAAGTTCGCCCCGCCGGCCGCACAGGGAATGACGTTCTCGGAGTCAGGCCCGATCCCGTCACAGGGCGAGATTGCCCAGCAGATGTTCTGGTACACAACCTTCACCGCCGACATGGTCAAGGAAGGTCTGCCGGTTCTCAACGCCGACGGTTCTCCGAAATGGCGCATGGCCCCATCGCCCCATGGCGCCTACTGGGAAGAGGGCCAGAAGCTCGGCTACCAGGACGCCGGCTCGTGGACGCTGATGACCACGACGCCGACCGACCGCGCACAGGCCGCCTGGCTCTATGCGCAGTTCGTCACCTCGAAGACGGTGGACGTGAAGAAGAGCCACACCGGCCTCACCTTCATCCGCGAGAGCACGATCCAGCACCCGTCCTTCACCGAGCGCGCGCCGAAGCTCGGTGGGCTGATCGAGTTCTACCGCTCGCCCGCGCGCACGCAGTGGTCGCCAACAGGCACCAACGTCCCTGACTATCCGAAACTGTCCCAGCTCTGGTGGCAGAATATCGGCGACGCCGCCGCCGGCACGAAGACGCCGCAACAGGCGATGGACGCACTTTGCAAGGCCCAGGAAGACGTGCTCGCCCGCCTCGAACAGCTCAACGTGCAGGGTGACAAGGGACCGAAGCTGAACCCGGAAGAGCCGGCGCAAGCCTGGTTCGACCGCCCCGGCGCCCCCAAGGCCAAGCTCGCCAACGAGGACCCGGCGCCCGAGACCATCGACTACGACACGCTGATCAAGGGCTGGCAGAACTGAGCGGAAACAAATTGGCCTCGCGGACTTGCCGCGAGGCCAGGTTTCCGGGTTGAGATCAAGCCAAGCGCGCAGCGGGTCATCCGCGCCGCACTTCGCAATCAGCCCGAAATGCATGACCCTGTTGACGCGCGCCATCAGGACCGGCTGGGCGGATTGCTGTTGCCATGCCCGTGAACGGCCGATGTTTGAGGCATCTGGCGCTGGTCCATGTCTGAAATCATCGCAACAATGCGAATGCGGACGGCAGGCGAAGGGCGTGTCTTTCCGGATGCTCCAGGCGGCCTGCTGTCAGATGTTGGCCTGAACAGGATCCGCCACCACACGCGCCGCGGTCAGGGCGCTCGATGCGGAGGCGCAGAGAAATGCTGGAGCGACGGCAGGACGCGCAGAGCCGGGTGCAACCGTCCACGGGTTGCGTTCGTCGGCGCGATCGTGGGCCGGCGTACAAAGGAATTCG
>JBMOGP010000697.1:0-1677 GCA_049318285.1 Hyphomonadaceae bacterium | reverse complement strand
GCGTTCAATCGTGGCGACGCTGACGCGCTGGCGGCGCTGGAGGTCGCGCCCGACACGGCGAAGCTGGCGACAACCATCGCAAACCTTCGCGCCGACAGTTTCGGCAAGCTCGACGTCTACAGCGCAGCATTCTGCGGCGTCGATGCCACCCACGGCAAGGCGATCGTGAAATTCGCCCGCATCTACACCTTCGGCGGCAAGATGAATGACGACGAAGCCAGGACCTTCGACCTTGCAAAGACCGACGCCGGCTGGCGCATCATGAACCAGGCCGATGCGCCGTACGCTTCGGTCCTGTCCTGCTGAGCCCTACAGCCCGAAGCGTTCCACCACATCGCTGGTGTCGCTTCCGCTCGGTTTCCTTGCCCCGCCGACCAGCCAGATCCCGTCGCCTGTCGTGATCCCGCCCAGCCCGTGGCGCGGCGTCGGCATGGGCGCCGCCGCCTCCCACGCATCCGTCCTTGGATCATACGCCCAGACCTCGGCGTGCACCTTGCCGCCATCATGGAAGTACTCGCCGCCGAAGACGAAAAGCTTTCCTGCGATCACGCCCGCCGCATTGCCGCCCGCACCCGATCCCTTCGGCATCGGTGCGGCGCTGCGCCACCGGTCCTCTTCCGGATCATAGACCTCATGTGCATCAGACGGCCCATCGGCCACGTGCCGCCCGCCCGCCACATGCCACAGCCCGTTGATCATCGCTCCCGCGGCGCTGTTGCGCTTCGACAGCGCGGGCGCCGCCTTCGACCACGTATCTGACCTCACCTCGTAGACCAGATGATGATCCGTATCGGCATGATCGCCATAGCCGAGGTTCGCCGCGCCCTTTGGCGCACGTCCGCCGACAATATGGATCCGCTGCCCGGCAACCGCCGCCGTCGATTCGCCATGCGGTGATGGCGCAGCCGCACGTGCGCGCCATGCGCCCGCTGCTTCGTCCAGCACCAGCGTCTGGCTCTGCATGATCCAGTTCACTGCGCCCGGATTCGTCGCGAAGCCGCCCAGCAGGTAGAGCCTGCCGCCAGCGCTCACCGCCTGCGGATGATGCCGCGGCGCGGGCAGGGTGGCCATCATCGCGGACTGGCCTGTTGCCGGATCATACGCGACATGCCGGTCGGACACGCCGATCACACGCCCGCCTTCACCCAGCAGCCCGCCTGCAACATGAATGCGCCCGCCATGCAGCGCCGGATAGATTTCCTGCACCGCGAATGGCAGATGCGGCTTTGCGCTCCACCGCGGCGCAGCGGGCGCCTGCGCGCTGCCCGGCTGGCTGGCGCATGCCGCAGCAAGGCCGGCGCCTGCCGCCACAATTGCAGAACGACGCGTCAGCAACATCGTGATTGATCCCTTGCTCGACTAAGGCGGCAACGCCGTTAGCATGCGCGAAAACGACCAACGAAGAAACAGTGGGATCAAACACCATGCGGCTCGCCCTGTCCTTCGCGCTTCTCGCGCTCCCGGCATGCGCTGGCGTGCCAACCGCACCATCGCTTCCCCCTGAAGCGGCCGTCGCGCAGCACATGTGGGACTACACCAGGGTGTGGAACCGCCACGATGCGGCGACCATCGCCCGGGACTTCTACCGCACCGGTCCCAGTGTCGCTGAACAGCAGGCAAATCTCGAACGCGGCTTTGTCAGCCTGCGCGAGCAAGGCTATCACCATTCAGACATCC
>JBMOGP010000696.1:0-1678 GCA_049318285.1 Hyphomonadaceae bacterium | reverse complement strand
ACGCAGATCCGCGGTGCATGCGCGCGAGGATTTGTCGTGTTGCGGGCGAGAAAGAGCCCGCCATCATCTCTTGAGACGCACCGTTCTGGTGCTTCCAGGGACAAGGACGGGCTCGCAGCGCTCTTACTTCTGGACCAGCTCGGCGTTGATCTCGATCTGGACGTTGTCGGCGATTGGGCCGCCGGCGGCCATGCCCCATTGGGTCTTGTTGATTGTCCCAAGGGCCTGGAAGCCGACCTTGTGCTTCTTGGAGCGCGGGTCGTTACGGTTGCCGATGTAGGTCACGTCGAGCGTCACCGGCTTTGTGACGCCAAGGAAGGTGAGGTTGCCAGTCATCTTGCCGGTCTTCTCTCCTGTCTTGGTGACGGCGGTAGAGGTGAAGGTGATCTGCGGGAATTTGGCGGCGTTGAAGAAGCGCTCGCCGGTGGCGAGTTCGGCATTGAAGTCGGTTGTGTTGCCGGCCGGGCGTGTCTTTGCAAAGTCGGTCTCGATCGACTTGGGGTCGATCGTGGCGGTGACTTTCGACTTGGTGACATCGGCGGGGTCGAAGGTCAGCTGGATGTCGAAGCTGGTGAAGCGGCCAGGATACCAGGCGAGACCCTGATGCAGACCCTTCCAGACGACGGAGGCGTGGGTCTTGTCGACCACATACTGGCCGGCGGGGGCCTGGTCCTGCGCGAAGGCAGGGGCGGCGAGCAGAGTGGCGGCGGCGAGACCGGCAAGAAGAGAACGCATGCAGAAGCTCCGTTGGGAGGCCGCTTGTTGGTCGCGGCATCGGCTGAGAAGTGGGCATTCCCGAGGTGGATCGTCCAGAGGCATACGCCGCAAAGGGGGGTGGCCGGATGTCGCCTGACGCTAAGTTGATCTTTTCGTCAGTGGCGACATGGCGTTGGGGAAACGGCGCAGCTAGCCTCGCGTGAGTTTTGACGGGCGGGCGGAGGCGAGACTTGAAAAGTCGACTTACAGCGGCGGCGCTGGCGGCTGGGTTCGCGCTGGCGGGCGCAGCCCATGCTCAGGTTCAGTCCGATGATGGCATGGCTTGCGTCTACGAGGAGCTCGTCGACGACTATGAACTTGTGGCGGAGGTCCTGATCTATGGCGACCTCAGCGAGGAGGAGGGGGCCAAGGCGGACAAGGCCGTTGAAGCCGCCAAGGCGACCTGCGCCACGAAGCACAACTATACGCAGGGCCAGCGCGACGCGGCGGGCGAACTCGGGGTCCTGGCTTCGGCGCTCGACTATCTGAGCGAGGAGCTGATGTTCAGCGGTGTTGGCGATGATGTTTTGGATGGCGTGCTGGATGCCTATGACAGCTTCACCGAGGAGGATGTGGATGCACTGTTCAAGCCGGACTGGCGTAGCGATGCGGAGTTTCTCGGCGAGATAAAGGCGAAAATGCTGAGCGCCGGCATACCTGACGAAGCAGACCTCATGGACATTGCGCTGACGATCCTGGAAATCACGGCGATGGTGGAAGACGTGAGCTACATGTTCATGGCGGAATAGCTGGCAGGCTGGGCCGTAGAATTGGCGCGCCCCTTGCCGGTATATGGAGCGGGGCCGGCATTTGCTCCGGATGGTGCTCGCGGGTTAGACTTGCAGGCTCTCAGGCGAAAGGCCCGCCCATGGACGGCTTCGAAGGCAAGACCGAGCGGGTTCGCTATGACTATCCGTTTGCC
>JBMOGP010000695.1:0-1681 GCA_049318285.1 Hyphomonadaceae bacterium | reverse complement strand
AGATCTCCGCCGCGTGGGGGCAGCATGAAGGTTCCATGCTGCTCTGGGTGGTCGTCCTCTCCGGCTTTGGCGCGGCAATCGCAGTTTTCGGGAACAACCTGCCCGCCACGCTGAAGGCGCGCGCCCTTGGCGTGCAGGGCCTGATCGGCGTGGCCTTCCTCGCCTTCATCCTGTTCACCTCGAATCCCTTCGCGCGGCTTCTGCCTGTTCCGCTCGAAGGAATGGGATTCAACCCGCTGCTCCAGGACCCCGGCCTCGTGATCCATCCGCCGATGCTCTATCTGGGTTATGTCGGCTTCTCGGTTGCCTACTCCTTCTCGGTCGCCGCGCTGATCGAGGGCAAGGTGGACGCCGCATGGGCGCGCTGGGTGCGGCCCTGGGTTCTCGCCGCCTGGTGCTTCCTCACCATCGGCATCATGCTCGGCAGCTTCTGGGCCTATTACGAACTCGGCTGGGGCGGCTGGTGGTTCTGGGATCCGGTCGAGAACGCATCCTTCATGCCGTGGCTGATCGGCACCGCGCTTCTGCATTGCGCACTTGTGGTCGAGCGGCGGCATGCCCTCGTCAACTGGACGCTGCTGCTGTCGATCCTCGCCTTCACACTGAGCCTGATCGGAACCTTCCTCGTCCGATCCGGCATCCTCACCAGTGTTCACGCCTTCGCCGTCGATCCCGCACGCGGCGTCTTCATTCTCGCGATGGTGATCGCAGCCTCCGGCGGCGCGCTCACGCTCTACGCCCTGCGTGCGCGTCAATTGCAGCAACCGCCGTCCTTTGCGTCGATCAGCCGGGAAGGAGCGATTCTCGGTAACAACTTCCTGCTGCTCGTCGCCTGCGCTGTCGTCTTCCTTGGCACTTTCTATCCGCTCGTGATCGACGCACTCTCCGGCGACAAGATCTCCGTCGGCCCTCCCTATTTCAACATAACTTTCGGCCCGATCATGCTGGCCGTCACTGCGCTGATGGCCTTCGGGCCCATGATGCGCTGGCGCAGCGATGCCGCAAAGCCTGCAGGAAACGCCATGCGCATACCGATGGCTGTCGGCCTCTTCGCCGGTCTCGCATCAGGAATTATCGGACAGAGCCTCGAGGGCGGACTCGGCATCGGCTTTGGCGTATTTCTCATCGCCGCAATGGCGCGCTGGATGCAGGCTCGGCTGCGCATCGGACAGGTGAAGCCCGAGCAATCGCTCTTCCTCGCCCGCGCCTTTCCGCGATCGACCTGGGGCTTCGTCATCGCCCATTTTGGTTTCGCAGTTGCCGTGCTCGGCATCACCGCGATGTCTGCGTGGGAGAAGGATTCCATGGCGTCCCTCCGGATCGGAGATTCGACCAGGCTGGGCACGCGGTCCTTCACGCTGACGCAGGTGCAGAATGTGAAAGGCGCGAACTACGACGCCCAGCGCCTGACTTTCGCCGTCTCTGACAATGGCGTTCCCGAAGAGGCAATGGTCAGCGAGCGGCGCTACTATCCGGAACGCGACACCGTCACCACTGAGGCGGGCATCCGCATGGGCTTCCTGTCGAACCTCCACCTGACCGCGGGCGAGGACAATGGCACGGGCGCGTTTGCAGTACGTGTCACGCTTCACCCTCTAGCGATGTGGATCTGGTCCGGCGCCCTGCTGATGGCGATGGGCGGATTCGTCTCCCTGTCGGATCGCCGCTTTCGTGTCGGGGC
>JBMOGP010000694.1:0-1681 GCA_049318285.1 Hyphomonadaceae bacterium | reverse complement strand
GTGTTCCCTGCCGCCAGCGCGCCCGCAATCTGCCCGGTGAAGATCGCCAGCGGAAAATTCCATGGGCTGATGCAGACGAACACGCCCCGTCCCATCATCTCCAGCCCGTTGGTCTCCCCCGCCGGACCCGGCAATGCCTGCAGCCCCTTGAACTTCGTCTCGGCTTCGACACCGTAATACCGGCAGAAATCCACCGCTTCGCGCACCTCCGCGATGCAGTCATCGAGCGTCTTGCCGCCCTCGCGCGCCAGGATCGCGACCAGCCGTTCTGCGTCCCGCTCCATCGCATCGGCCATCGCATCGAGAATGTCGGCGCGTCCTGCGCCGCCCAGCGCATTCCACTGCGGTTGATAGGCGAGAGCCGATTCATAAGCTGCGTCCGCGTCGCTGGGTGTCGCGGCTGCGAAGGTTCCCACCATGCGCCAGCGGTCCGCCGGTGCGTAGAGCGGATCACCCGGGCTGACGCGCGCTTCACCGGCAACAATCGGACCAACAGCGACGGCGCCCGACGCATCGAGCTTTCCGATTTCCGCCGCAACCCGCTTACGCACGGCCTGCTGGCTGAAATCCAGCCCCGCCGAATTCCGCCGCGATGATCTGTAGAGCCCGGGCGGCGGCGGAATTCGCGGATGCCGCGCAGGCGCCGCCGAAAGCGTGGTGTAGGGGTCCGCCGCAATCCGCTCCGCCGGCACATCTTCGTCGAGGAAGGAGTGGACGAACGATGTGTTGGCGCCATTCTCGAGCAGGCGCCGCACGAGGTAGGGCAACAGATCCTGATGGGCGCCCACCGGCGCATAGATCCGCACGGAGCGCTCACGCCCCGCCGCCTTGTAGAGCGCAACGCCCATCCCGTGCAGGCGCTGAAATTCATAGTCCGTCCGCCCGGCCCGTTTCGCCATCATGTCGACAGCCGCCAGCGAATGCGCGTTGTGCGTGGCAAACTGCGGATAGACCGTAGGCCCCGATTTTAGCAGCGCATCCGCGCAAGCAAGATACGACACATCCGTCGCCTGCTTGGTCGTGAACACCGGATAGTCGGGCTGCCCGTCGACCTGCGCGCGTTTCACTTCCGAGTCCCAGTAAGCCCCCTTCACCAGCCGCACCATCAGCCGTCGATCGGCCCTTCTGGCCAGCTCGCCCAGCCACTGCACCACGGCTTCACCGCGCTTCTGATAGGCCTGCACCGCCAGCCCCAGCCCGGTCCAGTTCTCGAGCTCCGGCTCATGCGCGAGCCGCTCCAGCAGACCAAGCGACAGCACCAACCGGTCCGCCTCCTCCGCATCCAGCGTCAGGTTGATGTTCTGCTTCGCAGCAAGCTTCGCCAGCTCCACCACCATCGGATAAAGCTCACGATGCACCCGCTCACCTTGCACAGCTCGATATGCCGGATGCAGCGCCGACAGCTTTACTGAAATCCCGTCAGCCGTCTCGGGCGATACCCCCGTCTTTGCCTTCCCGACCTCGCCGATCGCATTCGCATAGCTCTCGAAATAGCGCCCCGCATCCGCCGTCGTTCGCGCGCCCTCGCCCAGCATGTCGAAAGAATGGCTCGCCGCATCGCCTCTCTTCACATTGCGCTGGCCGCGCTTCAGCGCTTCATCAATCGTACGCCCCATCACGAACTGCCCGCCCATGATGCGCATCGCCTGCATCATCGCGCCGCGGATCACCGGCTCGCCCG
>JBMOGP010000693.1:0-1685 GCA_049318285.1 Hyphomonadaceae bacterium | reverse complement strand
TCGGCCATGGCCGCGTCATCTCGGTCCTGCCTGCCAGCCGGTCGGCAAGGAGCCCGATGGCGAGCGCATAACTGTCGGCGTTGTTGTAGCGCTTGATGACGAAGAAGTTGTCGAACAGCAGAAAGGCCGGGCCATACGATCCCGCCGGCAGGAAGAGTTCTGCGGACAGCGTATCGATTGAACCGAAAGTTTCGGGAGAGACGGGCGCAATGCCCATCGCCTTCCATGCGGCGACCGACAGCTTGCGGCCATCCCCTTTGGCGTAGTCGAAACCTTCGGGGATCAGCGCTTCCAGAGCCCAGGGCTGGTTCTCTTTCCAGCCATAGCCCGACAGGTAGTTCGCAGCCGACGCGAGCGCGTCGCCGGCATTTGTCCAGAGGTCTTTCTTCCCGTCGCGATCGAAGTCGCGGCCATAGGCGATGATGCTCGAGGGCATGAACTGCGTCTGGCCGAGCGCGCCCGCGAATGAGGCCTTGCGGAACTGGTCGCGTGTGGCCGACCCGTCCTCGATCAGGCGCATGATCGCCATCAGTTCTGTCTCGTTGAAATCCTTCCGGCGTCCGACGGCCGCCTGGCTCGCCAGCACGCGCGGCGCGTCATCTGTACCGATGAAGCCGCCATAGGACGTCTCCATCCCCCATATTGCTGCGATGATCTCGCGCGGCGGCGCATAGGACGCCTCGATCGCCTCGAAGATCTCTGCGTTCTGCGCCAGTTTCGCCTGACCATTGGTGATGCGCGTGGGCGACACGGCAGCCCGCGCATACTCCCAGATCGGCTTCACGAACTCGGCCTGGTTGTCGAACGACTGGGCCTGCGCTGCCGGCTCGACCGGCACGAGCCTGTCCAGCACGACCTGAATGTCCTGCGTGCGCCGGCCGGCTGCGGACGCCCTGGCGGCAAACTTGGCGCGCCAGCTGTCGAATTGCGCGTCCCCGGAGCTGGCGAAATCAAAAGCGCCACCCGGCGCCGACGTAAGGGGTGGGGCAGGCGAGGCGGGCGGGGCCTGCGGGGCGACTTCCCGACCAGCGCCGGCCATCCGGGTTCCACCGCATGCGGCGAGGGCGACACCCATCGCCACCCCTGCCAGCGCCCATTGCCAGGTCCGGATCGTCATTGCGAACTCGCCTTTCCCAGCCGCATCGGACATTCACTGCAATTATTGCTGCAATCCGGCTGGATTTAGATGCCGGGCTTCATCAATGACGTGCGAGTGTTAAGGCCAATTTACGTTCATAAACCGCCTTCTCGCGGGCGCCCCGCCGTAGATGGCAAGGGGCGCGGTTGACACCCGTACGGGGCTCCGTTAAACGCCGCGCTCCCAATTCAGGTCGCAAACCCCGGCAGCCGCCCATGAAAGTCCGTTCCTCCCTCAAATCGCTCAAGGGCCGCCACCGCGATTGCAAGGTCGTGCGCCGCAAGGGTCGGACTTATGTGATCAACAAGACCGACCCGCGCTTCAAGGCGAAGCAGGGCTGATCCACTTCAATCCGGATTGATTGCGAGTCGCCGCCGATCCAGCGGCGAGCCGCGCTTGTGCGCTTTGTTCTGCGCACGCATAGTGGAATGATGTTCCGCCCCATCTTCCTCTCCTTCACGGTTCTCGTCCTCGCCGCGGCTTGCGGCGACAAGGCGTTTTCGCCCGGGCCTTCCGCCGAAACTCCGTCCGCAGAAACTCCGGGCGC
>JBMOGP010000692.1:0-1698 GCA_049318285.1 Hyphomonadaceae bacterium | reverse complement strand
CACTCACCGCGGCCGACAAGCCCGCCGTCGCTGACGATAGCGATGAACAGCGCCGAATTGGACTTGGAGCTGCGCGAGATCTTGAAGACTTCGCGATAGGGCCATTCCTGGTAGGCAAAATTGAGGTGCATTCAGGCCCACTCCCTGCGGTCATGACACGCTGCGCACAAACGCGATTCGGCGCGTTCGCTCAGGCGCTTGCAACTTTCTTCAGCGCGTCCCGCGAGGCGTCGACGAGAAGATCGATATGCTTTGCCGTCATCGCGGTCGACAGGACAAAAGTCGACGGCATCGCGCCTATGAACCTGGCGTTGATGAGGTGGCGTGCATAAGCCACGCCCAGCTCGCGCGGCGTGCGTCCGTCTTCGCGCACAGCTGTCATTGCAGCCGTTATGTCTCGGACGTTGCGCACGGGGCCCCCATGGCCGATCATCATGCTGAACAGCGAACCGACGCCATTTATCGTCCCCGGCAGGCCAGCGTCTTCCAGGGCGCCTCGCAAACCCTCGCGGGCCCTCGCGCCAAGCGCCTCCAGATGATCGAACTGGGCGTCAGTCAGCAGCTCAAGGGCAGCGATACCGGCCGTCATCGATAGCGGGTTGGCATTGAACGTGCCCGCATGACCCGCCCTCGCCCCGCCATTCCTCGGGTCAAATACGGACAGGATATCTGCTGAGCCCGCCGTCGCGCCGATCGGCAGGCCACCGCCGATGAGCTTGCCAAGCGCGGTTAGATCCGCGTCGACGCCACGTCGCTGCTGGGCGCCGCCCCGGCTCTGCCGGAAGGCATAGACCTCGTCAAAAATGAGCACGATCCCATGCCGCGTCGTCTCCTCGCGCAGCATCTGGAGGAAGCTGTCGGAGGCTTCCAGAAAACCGAGGCGCGGGGGAGCGGGATCTATAAGGACGCAGGCCAGCTGGCTTGCGTGCTGCACAATCAACTGGCGGGCGGCGTCCACATCGTTGAAGGGGAGGACAAGTGTGTTCTCAACGACATGCGCCGGTATGCCGAGCCCTTCAGGAAGCGCCTGTGGCGCTCCGACGTCGCCCCATTGGTTCTGTTTCGGAAAGACGCTGATTTCGACGGCGTCGATATTGCCGTGATAGCTGCCTTCGACCTTCGCGACGATATCTTTGCCCGTATGCGCCCTGGCTGCCCGTACCGCGAACAGCACCGCCTCCGAACCCGAATTGCAGAAGCTGACGCGTTCGATGCTGCGAACACGCCGGCACAGTTCCTCAGCCAGCAGGATTTCAGTCTCGGTCGGGGCGCAGACCGACGTGAGCTTCTCGACCTGCGCCTTTACCGCCTTGACGATGTGGGGATGGGAGTGGCCGTGGACGAGCGCTGACTGGTTATTGATCAGGTCAATACGCCCAACGCCATCAGCGTCCCAGACATGCGCGCCCTCACCTTGCGTAATGTAGATGGGATATGGCTCTCGGAAAACCGCCGTACGGCTATTACCGCCGGGAAGGCTCGCCAGCGCGCGATTGTATAGCTGTGCCGACCGCGAGCCGGAATCTGGATAGTCAGCGCTATCCGTCATGGGGGCCTGATACGTGTTGGTGACTGCCTTCATAGCTACAACTTCCCTCGTTCATTGTCTGCCGGCGCAGCAGCGAGTGCGCGCGCGATGTTTTCGGCCAAGGCCGCTGAAATGCCCTCGGTCGCAGCGATGCGCGCCATTTGCTCTTT
>JBMOGP010000691.1:0-1698 GCA_049318285.1 Hyphomonadaceae bacterium | reverse complement strand
GCGCTTCCCGTGATGCGGGCACATGGCATGCCGGGCTTCTGCGACCATTTCGAAGGCCGCGCCTTGCTCGCGGACGCGGTCGAGCGCTGCAAGCGCGACACCCGCCGCTACGCCAAGCGCCAGATGACCTGGATCGCCCACCAGTTCACCCTCTGGCCCCGGATCCCGTCGGAGGATCTGTCCGTTCGCGTTCGCGTGATTTCCGATATTGCGGCGGATGTATAGGCCCGGCGTGCCAGGCCAACGCGGGCGCTGGATGGTGTGGAAACGCTCCGTTCCATCAAGCCGAGGTCAAATCTTGCCCTGTAACCCCCGTTGACGCTGCGCTGTTGAAACGGTAACTCCGTTTTTGATAGCGTTCGAGGGAGAAAACGCCATGCGCGAGAGGTCAAAGACCCTCGTAAACGTAATCGGATCGCCGCGGCCCCGCTGATACGACGGGACCGAACGGCGAGCGACGACATCAAAGGGCCCGAGTGGCCCTTTTTCTTTTCCCAAAACCTGCAGAACACTCCGAAACCTGAGAAGACTGGCGAGCGGCGAGATGGACGGAAACAGCAAGATGGATGCGGCGAGCCAGAAGCAGGGCGGGGAGCAGCTGACCGGCGCGGAGATCGTGCTTCGGGCGCTCGCCGATCAGGGCGTCGATACGATTTTCGGCTATCCGGGCGGGGCCGTCCTGCCGATCTACGATGCGATCTACGCACAGCATCAGGTGCGCCACATCCTCGTGCGCCACGAGCAGGGCGCCGGCCACATGGCCGAAGGCTATGCGCGCTCGACCGGCCGTTGCGGTGTGGCGCTCGCCACGTCGGGTCCGGGCGCGACCAACATGGTCACGCCGCTGGCTGATGCGCTGATGGATTCGATCCCGATGGTCTGCTTCACCGGGCAGGTGCCAACGCACCTGATCGGGTCAGACGCGTTCCAGGAAGCCGATACAGTCGGCATCACGCGCGCCTGCACCAAGCACAACTATCTGGTGCGCGACGTGAACGATCTCGCGCGCATCATCCACGAAGCCTTCTATGTCGCAACGCATGGCCGCCCTGGCCCGGTGCTCGTCGACATTCCGAAGAGCGTGCAGTTCGCCAAGGGAACCTATGTCGGCCCCGAGGCGATCGAGCATCGCACCTATCATCCCCGCACCGAGCCGCAGGACAAGCGCATCGAGGAAGCTGTCGCCCTGATGGCGACAGCGCAGCGCCCGATCATCTACTCCGGCGGCGGTGTCATCAATTCCGGCCCGGCTGCGTCCGAAGCCTTGCGAGCGCTCGCGAAGGCGACCGGGTGGCCTGTCACCTCCACCCTGATGGGCCTTGGCGCTTACCCTGCGTCCGGCGAGCAGTGGCTGGGTATGGTCGGGATGCACGGATCGTTCGAGTCGAACAACGCCATGCACGACTGCGACGTGATGCTCTGCGTCGGCGCGCGTTTTGACGACCGCGTCACGGGACGTCTCGATGCCTTCTCGCCGAACTCGAAGAAGATACACATCGATATCGATCCATCCTCGATCAACAAGAATGTCCGCGCGGACGTGCCGATCGTGGCCGATTGCGGCAAGGCGCTGAAGGCGATTACAACGGAATGGAATCGCAAGGTCACCCGCAAGCCGGATATCTCGGCATGGTGGAAGCAGGTCGATGCATGGCGCGCCCGCCAGGGCTTCGCTTATCCGAACTCCAAGACGCTCAT
>JBMOGP010000690.1:0-1705 GCA_049318285.1 Hyphomonadaceae bacterium | reverse complement strand
GGCTGGTCGGCATTCTGGACGACCACGGGATTCCGAATGCGAAGTCGGTGAAGTCCTGGCCCGAAGTGGCCAAGGGACATGTGGCGGTTGCGGAGATCGCGGTTGAGACGGGGTTCGAGGACGATGATCTCGTCATCATCTCCGAGCAGGACATGCTGGGCGACAAGCTTGCGCGGCCGCGCAAGCGGAAGTCGTCGGCGGCGGTGATCGCAGAGGCGGCTGCGATGTCTCAGGGCGACCTGATCGTGCATGTCGAGCATGGCGTGGGGCGCTATGAGGGGCTGAAGACCGTTACGGTGAACCAGGCGCCGCATGACTGTCTCGAGCTGGTCTATGCGGGCGGGGACAAGATCCTGCTGCCGGTGGAGAACGTCGAACTGATCTCGCGCTATGGCGCGGAGAGCGGCGAGGGCGCGCTCGACAAGCTGGGTGGGGCGGGATGGCAGTCGCGCAAGGCGCGCGCCAAGAAGAAGATCATGGACATGGCGGACGAGCTGATCAGGCTCGCCGCCGAGCGCGAACTGAAGACGGCGCCGAAGACGGATTCGGCGGATGGCGTGTTCAGGGAATTCGCTGCGCGCTTCCCCTATGAGGAAACGGACGACCAGTTGTCCGCTATTGAGGACGTGATCAGGGACCTGACATCGGGCAAGCCTATGGATCGCCTGATCTGCGGCGATGTGGGTTTCGGGAAGACCGAGGTTGCCTTGCGCGCCGCCTTCCTTGTGGCGATGTCGGGCATGCAGGTAGCGGTGGTGGCGCCGACGACCTTGCTGTCGCGGCAGCACTTCCAGACATTCTCCGAGCGATTTGCGGGATGGCCGATCAAGGTGCGGCATCTGTCGCGCTTCGTTACAGCGAAAGAGGCGGCGCAGACGAAAGAGGAGATCAACTCTGGCGAGTGCGATGTCGTCGTGGGCACGCATGCGCTGCTGGGTAAGGGGATCGACTTCAAGCGGCTGGGCATGATCGTCGTCGATGAGGAGCAGCGCTTTGGCGTGAAGCACAAGGAGCGGCTGAAGGAGCTGAAGGCAGACGTGCATGTGCTGACGCTATCGGCCACGCCGATTCCGCGGACGCTGCAAATGGCGCTTACGGGCATTCGTGACCTGTCCATCATAGCAACGCCGCCGATCGATCGCCTCGCTGTCCGGACTTATGTGGTTGAGTTCGATCCGGTGACGATCCGTGAGGCCCTGCTGAGGGAGCGCTATCGCGGCGGGCAGTCGTACTTCGTGGCGCCGAAGGTGGCGGACCTGCCGTTTCTCGAGCGGTATCTGCGCGAACAGGTGCCGGAGGTGTCATTCCTGACCGCGCATGGGCAGATGGCGATGACGGACCTCGAGGATGTGATGGCGGGGTTCTATGACGGCAAGGCGGATGTGCTGCTGTCGACGACCATCGTGGAGTCGGGCATCGACATTCCACGGGCCAACACGCTGATCGTGCACCGCGCGGACATGTTCGGACTGGCGCAATTGTACCAGCTGCGCGGACGCGTGGGGCGCGCAAAGCTGCGGGCGTATGCGTATCTGACGACGCCGGACGATGAGAAGCTGACCGAGGGGGCGGAGAAGCGGCTGAAGGTGTTGCAGTCCCTCGATAGTCTCGGCGCTGGCTTCATGCTGGCGAGCCACGATCTTGATATGCGTGGTGGAGGCAACCTGCTGGGTGACGAGCAGAGCGGGCATATCCGCGAGGTGGG
>JBMOGP010000689.1:0-1707 GCA_049318285.1 Hyphomonadaceae bacterium | reverse complement strand
CGGGATCGACCTCGCCGCGGTTCTCGCGCTGGCGGATCATCCACGACACCACAACTGCGCCGACCATCTTGCCGAGGATGAACAGTATCCAGTTCGGCAGGTTCAGCATGTCGCCTGGCGCGGCCGTTCCCGCCATCACCTGCGCGAGGTCCGCGCCATAGAGAAACACCGTCGTGTCGATCGGCGCCGCAAGGGCGCTCGACAGCAGGATGCGTGTCGAGAGCCGGTACTTGGTGAAGGTGAACAAGAGCCAGTCCACCGTCTCGGAGATGGCAAACGCAATGCCCGAAGCAATCGCGATGACCGGCCACGAATAGTAGAATGACCATCCGATCGCGAGGGCCATCAGCACCAGCACACGATGCCCCATCTCGCGCTGAACGAAGTCCCGGATCACGAAGACCAGGCCGGTCGCAATGGTGAGCGGGTTCACGAGGATCGTATGCGCCGTACCGAACAGCCAGCCGAGTTGGTCAGTTGCGTCAACGCCGCTGATTTTGCCAAAACTCCAGTTCAGGAAGGGGATCAGCGCGACATAGAGATAAGCCCAGGCGCGGCCCTTCAGCCGCCAGATCAGAAAGCCTGTCGCCAGAAGACCTGCGAGAACAAAGGGAAGGTGCGCCGGATCGCGCGAGGCGACAATCGACACGAACTCGTTCCAGACAACATCCATGCCCGATCCATTCTCAGCACTTGCGCATGTCGCCAAAGCCGGTCCACTGCGCGACCATCGCGCCAGTCATTACAGAGTTCCACGTGGCAACGTCCACCTTTCCCGTCACAGGCGACACCATCGGCGTCCGCATCGTCGCTGCGATAGGCAGGCGGGGGGAGCTTGGGCGTGACAATCGTCTGCTGTTCAGGCTCAAGGCCGACATGGCCAATTTCCGGCGCGTCACCGCGAAGACCCCACTGGTGATGGGGCGCAAGACCTGGGAAAGCCTGCCCAGGCGGCCTATCCCCGGTCGGCCCAACATCGTCGCCACGCGCAATCTCGATTTCCTGGCGCCCGGCGCCTTCGTCTATTCAAGTCTGCCGCCGGCCCTTGCCGCCGCCCGCGCCATGGCGTCCGCAGTCAGCGTCCCCGAAGTCTCGGTCATCGGCGGCGCCGACATCTACGCCGCAGGCCTTGCGGTTGCGACGCACATGACCCTCACCGAAGTCGACGCCGAAGCCGAAGCCGACGTCTATTTCCCGGCGTTCGACCGCTCTGTCTGGCGCGAGACATCCTCGGTCCACGTCGCAGCCGACGCCGACAACGAAGCAAGCTTCGTGATCCGCGAGTTCGAGCGGAAGTAGCCAGCCTTCACAGCGCACCTCCGCTTCCCTCGGCGACTTCCTCATTCACGCTTCGCTTGCCAGCTTGCAAAGCGGCCCTGGGGCAGGACTTCTTTATCAGCCGATACCGAGCCCTCACGCGCCGGAGGCGCGGGAGATGCCCCAAAGGCACGGAAGGGGTGAGCAGCGAGCGCCCCCTGAGCAGCGCACGCAGTACGCGGCCATCGAAGCACGCGCGCGGGCTCAACAACGCCCGCGGCCCGCCCACACTTCCCAACACGCGAAATCCCAGCCCCTGCCTCAGCGCCCCCACGCGTCTGAGAACGACCCCGCATGGCCATTCCCCAGTCCGCCAACGCAGTCTAGTTTCCGTTTGCCACGGAGACCTGCATGCGTACCCGCCCCGCACTTCTCGCCCTTCTGGCGATC
>JBMOGP010000688.1:0-1710 GCA_049318285.1 Hyphomonadaceae bacterium | reverse complement strand
ACCGGCTACACGTCGCCGGTGCCACCTGCGTTCCTGCACTGCCGGACCTCGTCAGACAGCGCGCCATCGCCTGATTGCCCGGGGGTTCGCCCCGGTTACGGAAAAGCCCCTTAGCAGGCTGCGGAAGTTCGTCTTTCCAAATCGGTTGTGAGGTGATCCGCTTCTGACCTGGGCTGGAGGTGTTTTCATGCGCGGTGCGGATCGTCAGACGGGTGCGATGTTCAGTTATCTGAGCCCGGAGGCGATGGTGCCTACAGGGCACCCGTTGCGGCTGATCCGTCCGATTGTGAACGCCGCGCTGGATCGTCTGTCGGGCGATTTCGACAAGCTTTACGCGGCGGTCGGGCGAGATTTGATCGCGCCCGAGAAGCTGCTGCGCGCGCTGCTGCTGCAGGCGTTCCTCTCGGCGCGGTCGGAGCGGCAACTGATGGAACAGATCACCTACAACACGCTGTTCCGCTGGTTTGTTGGGCTTTCGATGGACGCGGCTGTCTGGGACGTGACAGTGTTCTCGATGAACCGCGACCGGCTGGTGCGGGGCGACATCGCGGCCAAGTCTTTCCAGGCTGTGCTGGCGGCACCCGAGGTTGCTCCGCTGCTGTCGTAAGAACATTTCTCGGTGGATGGCATGCTGCTGGACGCCTGGGCCTCGATGAAGAGCTTCCGACCGAAGGATGGCAGCGGCGAGCCACCAGCACCTGGACGCAACGCCGAGCGCGACTTCCATGGCGAGAAGCGGAGCAACGAGACGCACGCCTCGACCACCGACCCGGATGCCTGTTTGGCGCGCAAGTCGAACGGCCAGTCGGCGCGGCTGTGCTACGCTGGGCATGTGGTGATGGAGAACCGGAATGGTCTGGTGGTGGGCGAGACGACCCCCCTGGCCACTGGCACGGCGGAGCGCGACGCGGGTGAGGCGATGATGGCGCCGCTGGCCCGGCCCGGACGGACGACGCTGGGTGCCGACAAGAACTACGACACGCGAGGGTTTGTTGCGGCGATGCGAAGGATGGGGGTCACACCGCATGTGGCGCAGCACAAGAACGGCCGGAGTTCGGCGGTTGATGACCGGACCACGCGGCATGCGGGCTATGCGGTCAGCCAGGTGATCCGCAAGCGGATCGAGGAGGCGTTTGGCTGGGGCAAGGAGGTGGCGGGGTTGCGCCGGATGCGGCTGCGCGGGCTGCCGCGGGTCGGCTGGGCGTTCACGCTGCGCGTCACGGCCTACAACTTGGTGCGATTGCCCAAACTGTTGGGGGCCGCGGCATGATGACCCCCGAGATCTGTCGGCTACGAATAGAAATCGCCGGTGAACCGGCGCAAATCAGCCAAGCCGGAGCAAAACACCCGGCCAAACAACAATCAGAACGAGGAAACAGGCCGGTCTCAACGCAAATTTCCGCAGCCTGTTAAAAGCTCGCGCGCAGAATCAGCGGCATCGCTGCCATCTGGTCATTCACCGCGACCACCCCTGGAATCTCCCGCGCCATGATGGCCAGGCCCTGCCGCACTGGGTCATTCCGCGCGAAGCCGTGGAAGGTCACGGTCCCCGCCTTCACCGAGGGGTAGATCCAGTAGGTATCCACCCAGGGCTGCGCGCGCATGGCTTTCACCAGCGCGAGCTGGATGCCGTGGTCGTCATGGCTTTCCCGCGGCGTCACCTCGCCGCGCAGGATGGCGCGTAGCAGATCGGCGCGGCTGACAATGCCG
>JBMOGP010000687.1:0-1717 GCA_049318285.1 Hyphomonadaceae bacterium | reverse complement strand
ATCCTCGACAACGGCGTCGATCGCGGCGACCGCACGGGCACTGGCACGCGCGGCGTGTTCGGACGCCAGATGCGTTTCGATCTTTCGCAAGGCTTTCCGCTTGTCACCACCAAGAAGCTCCACGTCCGCTCCATCATCGTCGAGCTGCTCTGGTTCCTGCGCGGCGAGACCAATGTGAAATGGCTGCAGGAGCGCGGTGTCAGCATCTGGGATGAGTGGGCCGGCCCGGACGGCGATCTGGGCCCCGTCTACGGCAAGCAATGGCGCAGCTGGGCAGCTCCTGACGGCCGCACTATCGACCAGATCGCGTGGGTCAGGGACGAAATCATCCAGAACCCGAACTCGCGGCGTCTCGTCGTCTCGGCCTGGAATCCCGCCGAGGTTGACCGCATGGCGCTCCCGCCCTGCCACTGCCTGTTCCAGTTTTTCGTCGCTAACGGAAAACTGTCCTGCCAGCTCTACCAGCGCTCCGCAGACGTCTTCCTCGGCGTGCCGTTCAACATCGCGTCCTACGCGCTGCTCACCATCCTGATGGCGAAGGCGACGAAGCTTGAGCCTGGCGAGTTCGTGCACAGCTTCGGCGACGTCCACCTTTACGCGAATCATTTCGAGCAGGCTCGCCTCCAGCTCCAGCGTCAGCCCAAGACGCTGCCCACCCTGATGATCAATCCATCCAAATCCGACCTGTTCGGGTGGGATTACGAAGATTTCACATTAACGAATTACGTGTCCGACGCCCACATAAAGGCCCCTGTCGCGGTCTGAGCCGCAGACAGGATGTTGCAAGTGCAACAAGACATCTACCTGACAGTCCAATAGATTCAAGGCGTTTCGTTACCGACCTGAATTTCCGATCCTGAGCTGCAAGCGGGCCTCGAATCGCGCCCGGCAAACGCCTCGGGTCGCATCGTTAACCAGCAGGCCGCAAACTAACTGAAACCTAATACATCAACATCTTGTGCTTTTCCCGCTCCCATAACAGACACACGGGCCGCCCGGACATTAATCCCCGAGGCGGGTGTGATCCGTCGGAGGGATCTATCCAATGTCGTTCAAACTGATCGTTGCTGCTGCGGTTGCGACCGCTGCTCTCGTTGCCTGCGCTCCGGCTGCCGAAACTCCGGCTGCCGAAACTCCGGCCGCTGAAGCCCCCGCCGCTGCTCCGGCGGCTGCCGAGCCGGCCCCGGCTCCGGCTGCCGACCCGATGGCGGCGCCGGCTGACCCGGCTGCTGCTCCGGCCGCTGACCCGGCTGCTGCTCCGGCTGCTCCGGCTGCGCCGCACTAAGCCCTTACCGGCTTAGGCTGTAACCAAGACTCGCAAGAGTTGCGAAAAGGCGGTCCTGTCGGGCCGCCTTTTTGTTTTTCCTTGCGTTCTCAACCGATCTTGTCCAGCTTCCGCGCAGGGTCATTCGCGTTCGGGAGAATTGCCTCTGCCCCAATCACGTCTGCAGATAGCGATCATTTCCGCGTTGGCCGGCATCTATGCCGTCTACGCCCTGATCGTGATCGCCCGCGCCGGCTATGAGACAGGCCAGGTCCTGGCCGGCAGGATCTCAATCGCCGGGGCTATTGCGCGGCTCGATGTTTCAGGCGGACTGCTCGTTCTCGGCGGTGTGGCCCTGTTCATGGCACTGCAAAAAAGACCCAAGACTTAAGCCGCGGCGGGATCGACCTCGCCGCGGTTCTCGCGCTGGCGGATCATCCACGACACCACAAC
>JBMOGP010000686.1:0-1722 GCA_049318285.1 Hyphomonadaceae bacterium | reverse complement strand
CAGATGGTGTTCATCCTGATCTATTGCATCATCGGCCTGGGGTTGATGCTCCTGATCGGCTTCACCGGCCAGATTTCGCTGGGGCACGCGGCGTTTCTCGCGGTGGGCGCCTATACCGAGGCCCTGCTGCAGGCCAAGGGAGTGCCGTTCGCGGTATCGCTTACGGGCGCCGCGCTGCTGTCGGGCGTCGCGGGTCTGCTGGTCGGATTGCCGGCCCTGCGGCTGAAGGGCATTTACCTGGCGATTGCGACCATGGCCTTCGGCTTCATCGTCGAGGAAATCATCACCCGCTGGGAGCATGTCACTGGTGGCAATTCCGGCAGGCAACTGAAGCAGATCGATTTTTTCGGCGTGCCGATCGACAGCGACGCGCGCTTCTATTACCTGTGCCTTGGCCTGACGACGGTGATCCTGCTGGCGCTGATCAATCTCATGCGTAGTCCGACCGGGCGGGCGTTTGTCGCCATCCGCGACTCCGAAATCTCGGCGCAAAGCATGGGCATCCACCTTTCGCGCTACAAGACAGTGGCCTTCGCGCTCTCCGCCATGTTGACCGGCGTGGCCGGCGCCCTGTACGCGCACAAGTTGCAGTTCATCTCGCCGGAGCAGTTCAACCTGCTGGTGTCCATCGAGATGGCCACGCTGGTGTTCATCGGCGGGCTGGGCTCCTTCCATGGCGCGATCTTCGGCGCGGCCTTCATCATCGCCCTGCCGCAGGTGATCGTGTTTATGAAGGACTACCTGCCAACGGCCATCGGGCAGCAGACCGGCCTGCAGCCGACCATCTTCGGCCTCATCCTGATCGCCTTTCTGCTTTTCGAGCCGCTCGGCATCTATGGCCGCTGGGTCAAGATCCGCACCTATTTCTCGCTGTTCCCCTTCTATCGGCGCGGGATGTTCCGGCGCCAGAAGACGTATATGAAGTCGGACCGCCTGAAATGAGTTTCTTCAAAGTCGAGAACCTCTCCATCCAGTTCGGCGGCGTCAAGGCCGTGACGAACGTTTCGTTCGAGGTGCAAAAGGGCGAGGTGTTCACCATCATCGGCCCGAACGGCGCTGGCAAGACCACCATCTTCAACCTGATCAGCCTGATCTATCCGCCGACCTCGGGGCGCATCATCTTCGAGGGCAGGGAGATCACCGGGATGACGCCGCACCGGGTGGCCAACCTGGGCATCGCGCGCACCTTCCAGAACATCGAGCTGTTCGAGCACGCCACCGTGCTGCAGAACCTGCTCATTGGCCGCCACAACCATGCGCGCACCGCGCTGTGGCAGGAGCTGCTGTTCCTGCCTTCGGTGCGCCGCGCGGAACTGGCGCATCGCGAGGCGGCCGAGAAGGTGATCGACTTCCTCGAACTCCAGCATTACCGCGACAGTTTCGTCGCCGGGCTGCCCTACGGCGTGCGCAAGGTGGTGGAGATGGCGCGCGCGCTGTGCATCGGCCCCAAGCTGCTCCTGCTAGATGAACCATCCTCAGGCCTCAACCCCGAGGAAACCGACGACATGGCCTTCTGGATCGAGGACATCAAGAAGGACCTGGGCATTACGGTCCTGATGGTCGAGCATGACATGTCGCTGGTTTCGCGCGTGTCGGACCGTGTGCTGGCCTTGAGCCAGGGCGAGATGCTTTCCATCGGCACCTCGCGCGAGGTGCAGAGCGACCCGAAGGTGATCGAGGCCTACCTGGGGAAACAGGAATGAGCGACAACGCCATCCTGAC
>JBMOGP010000685.1:0-1732 GCA_049318285.1 Hyphomonadaceae bacterium | reverse complement strand
AACGCAACAGACCGAAGGTGATGATGGCGCAGAAAGTCGTGGTTCCGATCAATTTGACGTACGCGTTCCCGAAATAGGCGAGCGGGAGTATGGCCACTATGCACAGACCGGCCTTGAGCAGATCTGGCGTCCTCTGAGCATCGGCGATCGTTCGCACGAAAAAGCCGATCAGACCACCTAGCATCATCATTGCGACCAGCCCGCCCCAGAAGCCGAAATCAACATAAATCTCCCCGACATGTCCGATACTGATAGAAGTGTTGGCGTCCCATACGTTTTGCTGGCCCGTGTAGCGGGCCATGACCTCAGTATCGCTCGGAAGCGGAGGTTTGTTCGGAAAGAAAATGCGCGGCTGGGTGATGTGCCGGATGGCCGACAAGGTGATCGCGCCATTCTCGTGAGGCGCGCTGGCGGGGATATAAGACATTGTCTGTGCTAGGTATTCGACATACCCGTGCCGAGCGACCAGGGCATTAAACCCCCGGGACAGATCGTCAGGGCCAAATTCACCCATTGCTTTTAGAATGTAATCGGCGCGTTCCTCTAAAGGAACAAGAATTACCTGGGCGCCCGAGCCCTGGTTCACCATCACCCGATAATCGGTTTTTACCGCAGACCAGAAGATCGCCACCAGCAGGATGAGGCCCGCCGCAGCGCCCGCTGCCATGACGCTGCCCCGACCAAGCCTCGGGCGTGCAATGATTGCAGCAATTAGCAGGGTCAGGATCGAATTCTTGAAATCGGCGAAAAAGCCAGTCATGCCGTAAAGGACGTCAGCGCCGACAACCGCCGCAAGGATCGGAAGGTTTTGTCGCCGGGCGAGACACCAATAGGCAAGGATGAACAATCCCGCGCTCTTCAGCGCCGCAATCGAGTTGAAGAGCTCCCGAGCCGGACCTGCGAAGACTGACGCTGTCGCGAAAACATATCCCGCAATCATCAGTCCGAACGCTGCAGACGCCACGGCGGTGAAGGGCAGAGCCTGTGCTTCTGCGAGCAAGCCGCGCAAGCGGAACCGCCGTTTGCCAAAATCGAGCGCCAAACGGAAGCCGATTGAGAGCATCACTCCGGCCGCAAGTCCGTAATAGGTTGCCGTCTCAAGTTCCGGGGCCCTGTCGGCGAGGTCATTGAGGGGAACCCCAAGCCACATCGTCGATATCGCCGGCATCGAAACCTCAGACCACTGAAACAACGGCGGCAAAAGGAGGATGGGGGGTTCGGTGCGCCGCCACAGAAGCAGGACGATGGCGACCAGCGCGAGGGCGCTGACGATGATGGGAAGCGGCGAAGGGCTCAGCACCGCACCGGCGAGGGCAAGGCACACGGCTCCCCCTATCAGGGCAGTCCGCGGGGCGCCACCGGAACTCTGCAGACCGATTGGCGCGGTCTGCGCAGATGAGGGGGTTACCATGAATACCCCAGGATCAACTGGCCGAGGGAATGCGGCGGCTGAGGCGAGTCCGGGCCGACGACCGCCCCAGATGACATGGCCCTCGGGGTATGCGACGGGCAGCGAGACGGTCGGTGTGTTGGATTTTTCCGGCCGCCCCACGCGGTTCGTGACGAAGCATCCGCCGCGGCGTGCGCCGGTCCAACAAAAGGACGCCGCTTGTAACCACGGTCAAGGACTTGTCCAAGACGATCCATCAAAATCTCCGCTCGAGCAAGGACGCTGCAGCGCCGCCCGCCGGCGCGCACAGCGCCATTTCGTGGCGCCGCCAGTCGTAGGGCG
>JBMOGP010000684.1:0-1732 GCA_049318285.1 Hyphomonadaceae bacterium | reverse complement strand
CGTCCACGGGCGCTCCGAAAGACGGCGCCGACGCTGGTGCCCGCACGGATTGCACGGCCGCCTCGCCCCCGGCGTAGGCCTAGAAGGCAACTCAACCAATCAGCCCGCCGTCGTAAGACGGCGGGCTTTTTGTTTGTCTGCATCAACAACTCACGCCGCCCTATCCGGGCTCCGCGCGGCGCCCTTTGCCTTCGGTTAGGGAGGGCTACCTTGCGTGCTTAGGGGAGGTCTCCCCCTCGACGCGAAGCGGCGAAGGGGGTGAGCGACGGTGCTGAAGGCGCGATTTGGTCCGGCGCACCAAA
This sequence comes from Hyphomonadaceae bacterium, assembly GCA_049318285.1. Classification (GTDB taxonomy): domain Bacteria; phylum Pseudomonadota; class Alphaproteobacteria; order Caulobacterales; family Hyphomonadaceae; genus UBA7672. The sequence goes on along the minus strand of JBMOGP010000684.1, from coordinate 1,430 downwards.
TCGACGAGCGAACGCCTCGGCAGAGTCCGCCTGCGAACTATGCGGATGCAAGAGCTTGGCGGATAACCGTTGTTCTGATTTGGGAGAAACTCCGCGACGAATTCCAACCCAGTCAACGACTTGCTTTGGGGTGGGTGAGGGAAACCCTGGCGCCAAATCGGCCGGGGTGGGGAAATGCGGTCGCATAGCCGGCCGCATGAAGTGTGGATATGTCGGCTTGCGGCTCGTTCGCGACCTGCCGCCACTGATCGGCATCGCGCGGAGCTTCTGGCCGTTGATGATCATGGTGATCAGCAGCGGTCGGCGCCGTGCTTGGGAAGAAGATCAGCGCGCGCGTCCACGACTTCATCATGCACCAGCTTCCGATCGTCGAAGCGCACCTCCGCTTCGCGCTGCATCGGCAAGCCTATCGCGCCCTCGCCGGGACCCCGCGTCATCAGGCTCGACCAGGCCGATGCCATCGCCCACTGGTCAGAGGTCACGAACTGCCTCGAGGCCTATCGTCTCTCGATGATGGAACTGCACGCAAGCGCCGCCTTCGCCCTCAACGAAAACAGTCGCCGCCACCGCATCCGCACCCGCGTCGATGCGAACGCCCGCGCGGCATAGGGAGCTGCCCGCTCCGTCGCGCTGCGCGCGCCACCGACCCCAGCCTTCGGCTGGAGCATGAAAACCACCGGCGCCTTTTCTCCTCCGCGCATCTACGAACGCCTCCGTGCGCGTAGCGTCCAAGCCGCAACCCCGCAAAAAGAAACCCCGGAAGGTCGGACCTTCCGGGGCTGCTGCAAGCCTGATTTTCGGCCAGATCAGCTGAAGCCGATCCACCGTCCGCCAGCCGCGGTTGCGATCCAGCTAAGGATGGAGAGTACAGCTATCAGCCGCGCGACACGACCGCCCGCGGTCGCTTCCTGGCGATAGATCTCGTAGCCGATCAACACGATCAGCAGGATGCCAGCCGTCCAGCTCCGGACGATGCCGAGGTTCTGGAGTTCCGGGCTGAAGCTGTCGAGACCTGCCACCATGTAGCCTTCGACGACCGTGCCGAACATCACCAGGAACGCAACGCCCGCCAGCACCCGGGTTTTCTGGCCGAACAGGAGAAGGACTGCATACCCCGCCGTCAGAACGTGGAATGTGCCAGGGCTGATGCCGTCCGTGACCGAGAACACGCCCATCGCGATCATGAAGATCACCATGGCGATCCCGCCAAGCAACATCGATGTTGTCGAGACCTTGCCTTCCGACTTGGCGATGGCGTTAACGACCCCGAACGTGAAGATCAGCGCCGCGGCCATCGAGATCATCTTCACGAAGAACGCTGCTGAGGTGTAAAGCCGCTCCGCATTCAGGCCTCCGATCACGAGGCCTGTGCCGATCACGATCGCCGCGCCGACATAATGCCACAGCCTCAGATTGCGCTCGATCGTCGA
>JBMOGP010000683.1:0-1734 GCA_049318285.1 Hyphomonadaceae bacterium | reverse complement strand
CAGCTCTCGAGGCGCGCTGCTTCGCCCGCTTCAAAACGTCGGCGGTTGAAAAATCCACATACTCGCCGCGCCTGGCTTGTTGAGCGCCCTCAGCGAGATGATCCTGAAGCGCCTTTAGCCGATTGCCTCTTTCCTCAAGCTCGCGAAGGGCAGCGCGGACGACCTCACTGGCAGACGCGAAACGGCCGCTCGCAATCTCCCGCTTCACAAATTTCTCCCAGTGCGGACCAAGGGAAAGTGATGTTGTGGCCATGCTCTCCTCGCTATTCATTTTGAATATAGCAGCCCACTTCGCAGGGTCAATATCGGGAGACCTCAATAGCGGCCCTCTGACCGCTATTGGGCGAAATTCTTCCGATACGCCGCGTCTCTCTGGACTGGACGTTTGGGAACGACACTGCCGGTGGTGGCAGTTTGCCCTCGCAGGCGAGACTGGCGCTTTTTTCGCTGCAGAGATTGTCCGGCGCGATCGAGTTGTCATGACCCCGCAGCTATGCTTTCTCAATCAAACACGCGGCGACCCCGAATCGTTCGCCGTATCGAAGCTGGGTGCAAGCGGCATAAGATGTCCCACAAACTGCGAGCGCTCATTCCTCAGCTGGCGTTCGTGTGCGCCCTGGTCGCTGCTTGCGGCGCCCAGACGGAGGACAAGGCTCCAGCACCTGCTTTGTCTCCGACGGCCGCCGGAACGACCCAAGCGGTAGCCGGGACAGGGGGCGAGGCATTGGACCGGAGCGTGGTCTCCGATGCGAGTTGGGACGCGGCCCCGAACTCGGGCGACTACACGATGGCGCTGGATGGTCAGCCCGGCAAAAGCACAAGCATCATTTGCGACGAGGGAAGGCTCGTCCTTTCCGTGACGCCGGCAGGCGCCCCGACGCCTCCTGCGGAGGGCCGGCTGGTCGTCGGGTCCGACTTCTATGTCACACGCCCGATTCCGAATGGCAGGGACATACTGCTCGAGGTCATGGAAACGCGCCAGTTCATCGGCAGCCTCGGCAGCGCCGCAAGCATCAAGATCGATGCCGGACAGCTGCAGATCGAGATTCCAGCTCCACCGCCACTGATGGTGACCTGGTTCAAGGCGCGGTGCGCCGAGTATATTGATACTGGCGAACCGGGCGGAACGACCGGATCGTCGGCTGACGGTTTCGCCGCGGCATCTGCCGCGGCGCGCGCCGGGCGACCGCTGGCCGAGCGCAGCTTCCGGGACCAAATGCCAGTAGGGATCGCCGGACCGGAAATGATCGCGCTGCCGGCTGGCAAATTCACAATGGGTTCGCCGAAACCCGATGGCTTTGATGATGAGCGGCCACAGCGGCTGATAACCATTGATCGCGAATTCGCGGTCGGAAAATTCGAGATCACGTGGGAAGAGTTCAACCTCTGCCGCTGGGAAGGCCCTTGCTCTCCAATCAGTGACGACGGCTTTGGCGGCGGCCGACGCCCTGTGACGAATGTCAGCTGGGAGGACGCCAAGACCTACGTCGAATGGCTGTCACGCGCGACAGGGCAGAACTATCGGCTGTTGTCTGAGGCGGAGTGGGAATACGCCGCACGAGCAGGCTCGACGACCACCTATCCTTGGGGAGCGGACCCGGGTGTCGGAAAAGCGAATTGCGATGGTTGCGGTAGTCAGTGGGATAGCACGTCAACCGCCCCAGTCGGCTCCTTCGAAGCAAACGCCTTCGGTCTCCACGACATGCCTGGAAATGTATGGGAATGGGTCGAAGA
>JBMOGP010000682.1:0-1735 GCA_049318285.1 Hyphomonadaceae bacterium | reverse complement strand
CCCGTCAAGGAAAGAAGCCTGCCATGCTGCGAACTGTTCTTCTTTCCATGTCCCTGAGCCTCGCCTGCGCCGGCACTGCGCAGGCTGATCCGGACATGATGCGTCCTTTTGGCATGAGCGCTGGCGGCTATGAGGATCCCTTCTATGCCCCATCGCGGGACAATTCTGGCGTGCGCGTCGTTGTGAACGGACGCGCTGTGGATCTTCAGGAACGCTCTGGCGGCTACAGCGCCGCCTACCCGATGCGCGGTGGCGTCTCGGGCGGTCCGACCCTGCGCGGACCGACCCTGTCAGCCATGGCGATCGGCAACTCAGTCGCCGTTTCCAACACCTCAAACTCAACGATCTTCGTGAACGCGGTCAACGCCGGCAATCAGTACGCGGTCATGAAGCCGGGACGTAACTAGAATGAACCGTCTGGCCGCCAGCCTCCTCGCCACCGCCCTCTTGCTGGCCGGATGCGCCTCGCAGGAAGCGGCGATGGTTTCCGTCGCGCCCCTGGTGGGGCCGCGCGCAGAAGCCGTAAACACGGCTTATTCAAACGCCCTGCGCTGCCTCGCCGGACATGTGCGCAAACAGTCCTATCAGCCCCCGCGCATAGCCGTCGGGCTCATCACCGACATGACCGGCGCCCAGGACCGAGACAATGGCCGGCGCCTGACCCAGGGCGCAACGCTGATGGCGGTCACCGCCCTGTCCGAGGCCGGCGTTCGCCTGGTCGAGCGCTATGACATGGGCGTGCTGCAGGTCGAGATGGACTATACCCGCAACGGGCTCGTCCGTGACAGCGACACTGTCGTCCGCGAAATCCGCCAGGGCGAGATCCAGGGGGCCGACCTCTTCCTCGTCGGTGGCATCAGCGAGTTCAATCCAAACATCCGCTCGCATGGGCTCGACGGCTTCGCTGGCGGCACCTCGAGCAATAGCGGCTCCTTGTCAGTCGGGGCAGGGGATTACGTGGTCGACGTGGCCCTCGACCTCCGCCTGGTGGACGCGCGCTCAAGCGAGATCCTCGGTGTGCGCAGCCTGCGCAAGCAGATCGTTGGGCGCGAGGTCCGCGCCGGCGTATTTGCATTCCTGGACGGGACAGTAATCGATATCGGCGGCGGCGAGCGCGCGATGGAGCCGGTTCAGACAGCCGTCCGGACCATGATCGACCAGATCGTATTTGACTTCGTATCCGCCCTCTATTCCTTCGATTCCAGGTCATGCCTGACGGGAGGACAAGCCACAAAGATCAGCGCAGATGCGACCGCCCGCGGACGGCTTAGCCCTGACCTTGATGCTCCCCCCTTCACAGCTGCGCCCGCGCCCGCGCCCGCGGCCCCGGCCACAGCTGCGCCAGCGCCGGGAGGGGCCGTCCCTTCGACACCCTCACCCTCACCGGCATCTGCGCCTGCAAAGCCCAACACCAGCCGCGTTACCGAGGCTGGCGTCATGCCTGCCCGCAGCGACGGCGTCTCCGCCAAGGCCGTGCCACTCCCGCCGGAGGCGCTCCCCATCCGCGTCTCGGCCACGGTCGGCCCTGCGGCGCCTCAGATCATGAGGGCACCCGCGCTGCCCGGCAGAAGTCCCTCAACACACGCGCCAGCCGCGCCCAGCGCCACGGATGCGAGCGCACGCAAGACCACTGCAGCGCCGCCGTCCCTGCGCGGGCGCAGCCGCGATGCAGAAGAATTGCGCCGCTCGCCAGCGAATTGACCAGGCGCGTGGCCGTGACCGCAATCACACCCGA
>JBMOGP010000681.1:0-1738 GCA_049318285.1 Hyphomonadaceae bacterium | reverse complement strand
CGCGGCGACTTCAAGGCCGACTGGAGCGAGGTCGAATCGGCGCCGCTGGATGCGCTGATCAACTCGCTGGCCGCCGGCTGTCCCTTCGCGAATTCCGAGAAGCAGGCCCTGCTCGAGGCAAGCTCGCTGGACGACAGGTGCACGGCGCTCATAACTCTGCTAGAAATGGAGCGTCCAGGTCAGGGTGGCGGTTACGTGCAATGATGAGCGCTGCAGAAAGCAAGTCGCAGACGGATGCCAACCCATCCGAGCAGGGCCAGGAGCCGGGTGTCGATCCGCGCCTGCTCGAAGTCCTCGTCTGTCCCGTCTCGCGTTCGGCCCTGACATACGACCGCGAAGCCAACGAACTGATCAGCCGCGCCGCCGGTCTCGCCTACCCCATCCGCAACGGCGTCCCCGTCATGCTCCGCGACGAAGCCCGCGACCTCGGCGCCCCGAAATAATGGCCGCCCAACAGGCGCAATGGCCCCTCGAACTCCGCTTCAACAAGGCTCGCGCCGAACTCCTGATCCGCTTCGAGGATGGGACAGACGGGGCTATCCCCTACGAGCTCCTGCGCGTTGAAAGCCCCAGCGCCGAAACCAAGGGCCACGGTAATGAGCGCCCGCCCCCGCCCGTCCGCAAACGCCATATTGGTGTTGTTGGCGCCGAGCCTGTCGGCCGCTACGCCCTTCGCATCCGCTTCGACGACGGCCACGACACCGGCCTCTACACGTGGCCCTACCTCGCTGAACTCGCGGCCCAGAAATCCAGCCGCATGGCCGCCTACCTCGCCCGCCTGCACGCGCTCGGCCTCTCCCGAGGCTGAGCCTGTGGACCGCCGGTCTTGCAGGAAACCGTGGCCCCAGATCGGTGGGGGAGAATGCTGACTTATCGTGCTCGACATGACATCGGCAGGACCCGCATCCCCAGCGGACGCCTGACCAGCGCAGGCGCCGGTCTCACACCCGCCCCGCCGTCCCACAGCAGCGATCCCGCCCGCGTGCTTAATTCCCGACAATACGCGTGCGCGGCTCGAGCGCCTGGTCCAGCCCTGCCGGATCCTCCATCCCCTCTCTCCGCATCGCCTCGCGGACATCCCCGCGCAGCACCACGACGTTCACATCCGCCGGCGCGAGCTTCATGGCAGCCTCGACATCCTGCCAGGCTTCACCCAGCCGGCCCTGCTTCAACCGCACATGTCCGCGCATCCGGAACGACTCCACATCGCCCGACGACTGGATGATCGCTCTGTCGAGGTCATCGCCCGCCTCGGTCCATTGCTTCAGCGTGACATGCGCCCGCGCCCGGTCCTTGAACAGTTCGCCATCGCCCGGCCGCAGCTTCAGCGCGTTGGTGAGTGTCACCACCGCCTCCGCCGGCATCCCCGCCATCAGCCAGGCATTGCCAGACTGCGCGAGATAGACTGCCCGCATCTGCGAACTCCCCGCGTCCGGCGCATTCGCAAGCTCTTCCAGCCGGGCTGCCCCTTCCGCCTCCTCCCCAAGCGCGATCAGCGCCAGCGCCGTGCACTGACGGGCGGCGGGGCGATTGCCGACCGCCAGCCAGGTCAACCCGTCCTGATAGGCGCCTTCCGCATCGCGATCGATCTTCTCGATGCACTGCTCGAGCCGCACCTGCTCGGTCTGCGCGAAAGCCGGGGCGGCAGGTGCAAGGACAAGGCACGCAACAAGGACAAGACGCATCGCAGGATCGTTCCGGGCTGGCCCTCAGGACGCGAGGGCCCTAAGCCCTACAC
>JBMOGP010000680.1:0-1749 GCA_049318285.1 Hyphomonadaceae bacterium | reverse complement strand
AGCACGGGCTGGGAACAGCGACCAGGCGCGTTCAGCGATGTCGGCAATCCCACCGGCCTCGTCACCACGCCGCGTGATCTTGCCATCTTGGGTCAGATCATTCTCGATCGCGGGTGCAAGCCCAACGGCGCGCGCCTCATCTCCGAAGCACAACTCGATGCGATCTTCACGCCGAGCGCGACCAACCCGGCGTATGGCCGCCTGTGGTGGCTGAACAACGGCGCCTACGCCCTGAACGCTGGCCCCAACGCCCCTCGCCGCGAAGGCCGCTTCATTCCCTCGGCGCCGGCCGACACGCTCTCCGCCCTCGGCGCGCAGGACCGGAAGCTGTTCGTCGTTCCCTCGATGAAACTGATCGTCGTGCGCACCGGGCAGGCCGCCCCCGACCGCGACTTCAACAACCGTCTTTGGCAATTGCTGTCGAAGGCTGCACCGCAGCAATAAAGGTCGCCAGCCGCCCCCCTCTTCCCATCTCTGGCAGGCATGCTAACGCAAATCTGCAGTTGCGAGGGAGCATACCCATGAAGAGCCAGGCCATCGTCGCTTACGGGGCGCCGCTCGAAGAGGTCACCTCCGACATCCCGACCCCGAAGGGCACGGAAGTCGTGGTGAAGATCACTCATTCCGGGGTCTGCCATTCCGACGTCCACCTGCAGGACGGCCATGTCGACATTGGCGACGGCGACAAGATCGACTGGTCCAAGGGCCGCACCCTGCCCCACACGCTTGGCCACGAGATCGAGGGAACGCTCTCGGCCGTTGGCCCGGATACGCAGGGCCTGCTTGAAGGCCGCGCCGTCGGCCAGCGCTTCGTTGTCTTCCCCTGGATCGGCTGCGGGGAGTGCGCCACCTGCAAGCGCGACCAGGAACACATCTGTGCCAAGCCACGCCAGCTCGGCATCCAGGTTGCCGGCGGATACTCAGAATACGTCCTGGTTCCCCACCCGAAATACCTGCTCGACGCAACCGGCGTCCCAGAAGGCCTTGCCGCCACCTACATGTGCTCTGGCATCACGGCGTTCTCGGCGCTGAAGAAAGTTCGCACCGCGTATGAAGGCGAATCCATCGCCATCGTCGGTCTCGGCGGCGTCGGCATGATGGGCCTGCAGTTTGCGCGCGCCATGTTCCCGAACAACAAGATCATCGGCTGCGACATCGACGCAAGGAAGCTGGATGCAGCGATGGCTGCGGGCGCCCACGCCGTCTACAATTCGAAGGAAGCGGATTCGCTGAAGAAGCTGAAGCTCGATACAGGCGGCGGCGTTGCCGCAGCGGTTGATTTCGTCGGCTCGACGCCGTCGCTCAATTACGCCAACGGCGCCATCCGCCGCGGCGGCGAGATCATTGTGGTCGGCCTGTTCGGCGGCAAGTTCGCAGCCCCGATCCCCACCTTCCCCGGCCGCCCGTATTCGATCGTGGGCTCCTACACCGGCCCGCTCGGCGAAACGCGCGAGATGATGGAGCTGGTGAAGACGGGAAAGATCGCCCCGATTCCCGTCGAGATGCGCGCGCTCGATCAAGCAGAGCGTACGCTAAATCAGTTGCGCGAAGGCACGATCGTCGGGCGGGTTGTGCTGAGACCCTAGACTGGTGACCAGAAGGCAAGATTGCTGGTCAGGCAGCAACCGTGGCGTTAGCCAGTAGCGGGCGCTCGCCCATCGCCAGCGAAATCTTGTGCGTGAGCTCGCGCTGGTCCAGCGGCTTGGGGACATAGTCCGTCATGCCAAGCGCGAGATAGCGCTCGCGGTC
>JBMOGP010000679.1:0-1752 GCA_049318285.1 Hyphomonadaceae bacterium | reverse complement strand
GTCGAAATCTCGTGCGGCGTCCCGTCCTTCTTGGGCGCCATGTCGCCCACCGTCTGTGCGCACGACGCAATCGGCTTGGGCGCGCCAACCCAATCGACCAGACACATGCGGCAGTTGCCGGCGATCGACAGCCGCTCGTGATAGCAGAAGCGCGGGATCTCCGCGCCCGCAGCCTCGCAGGCCTGTAGCATCGTGTAAGACTTCGGAACGTCTACCGTGACGCCATCGACGATCAGTTTGACGGTGTCGGTCATGCTCCTACTCCGCCGCCGTCAGCGTCACGCCCTGCACATGCGGCCGGCCCTGACGATAGTTGGTGATGCGGTCTTCGATCTCCTGACGAAAGTGACGGATCAGGCCCTGGATCGGCCACGCAGCGGCATCGCCGAGCGCGCAGATCGTGTGCCCCTCAACCTGCGAGGCAACATCCAGCAGCGTGTCGATCTCCGACGTTTCCGCCTCACCCTTCACCATCCGCTCCAGCACGCGCCACATCCAGCCGGTGCCTTCACGGCACGGCGTACACTGGCCACAGCTTTCATGCTTGTAGAAATACGCGATCCGAGCAATCGCGCGCACCAGGTCTGTCGACTTGTCCATCACGATGACCGCAGCTGTCCCTAGGCCCGACCTCACATCGCGCAGCGCGTCGAAATCCATCAGCACGGTGTCGCAGATATCCTTCGGGATCATCGGCACGGACGATCCGCCCGGGATGATCGCTTTCAGATTGCCCCAGCCGCCCCGCACGCCGCCGCAATGCTCTTCGATGAGGGTCCGCAGCGGGATCGACATCTCTTCTTCGACATTGCACGGCCGCTCGACATGGCCCGAGATGCAGAAGACTTTCGTTCCCGTATTGTTAGGCCGGCCAAAGCCCGCAAACCATCCCGCGCCACGGCGCAGGATCGTGGGCGCAACCGCGATCGACTCCACATTGTTCACGGTCGTCGGGCAGCCATAGAGACCAGCATTAGCCGGGAAAGGCGGCTTCAGCCGCGGCTGGCCCTTCTTGCCCTCAAGGCTCTCCAGGAGCGCCGTCTCTTCGCCGCAGATGTAGGCGCCCGCGCCATGGTGCGCATAGATGTCGAAATCCCAGCCCGACCCGCAGGCGTTCTTGCCGACCAGGCCTGCCGCGTAGGCTTCCCTTATCGCTTCCTCGAGCACTTCACGCTCGCGGATGTATTCGCCGCGCAGGTATATGTAGCAGGCCTTCGCACGCATCGCGAAAGCCGCAATCAGGCAGCCCTCGATCAGTAGGTGCGGATCGTGACGCATGATGTCCCGGTCCTTGCAGGTGCCGGGCTCGGATTCGTCCGCGTTCACGACGAGATAGTGCGGACGGTCCTTCACCACCTTGGGCATGAAGGTCCATTTCAGTCCCGTCGGGAAGCCCGCGCCGCCACGACCACGCAGGCCAGACGCCTTGATCTGGTCACAGATCCACTCCGGGCCGAACTGCATCAGCTCTTTCGTGGAGTTCCATGCGCCTCGCTGCTTCGCAGCTTCCAGCCGCCAGTCATGGCGACCGTACAGGTTGGTGAAGATACGATCCTTATCGAGAAGCACGGTCTTGCTCCCTGGCTTCTCTCACGAGCCTGATGATTGCGGGAAGGCTGAAGCCGAGCCCGGCGAGAACGCCTGCTGCGATCCATACCCAGCTGCCTGTCAGCGACCACGCCAGCAGGCCCGCCACCAAGCACAGCATCTCCAGGATGGCGGCCCGCAGAAGCTCCGCCTTCATCGCCTTGC
>JBMOGP010000678.1:0-1761 GCA_049318285.1 Hyphomonadaceae bacterium | reverse complement strand
ACGGCGAATTCGGGGGTACCCATGAAGGCGAGGCGCATGCGCGCGCTTTGCCCTAAGCGCGGGGCGGGGACAAGGCGAGCCCTCGCGGTTGCTCGCCTCGAAAATCGCAGTCAGCCCGGGCTCCAGCGCATCGTCGCTTCCGTCCTTGGCTGGTCAGTACCCCGTATTCACAACCAGCCGCGAACAGGCGGAAACCTGGGCCAATGTCGATGACATTCTCACCGCAAGCTGCATTTGTTCTTCTGGAGACATCTGGGTCGGGGCCTCATCTCCTTGCGAAGGCATGTGTGGAGGCAGGCTTTCCACCGTGACGGATGAATCGCCCGTCGAAGCCTGGTAGTTGGCATAGACGACCCAGAGGCCATTCCGCACGCTGCTGATTGCATTGTTGTAGACCCTGTCTAGTTGCGGGACCTGTTGACGATCAGCCATCGTCGGAAATGCCAGTTCGTATTCAATCAGGGGCGGAACCTGCGCGACGATGCATGCCGTTTGGTTGACAGCAGACAGCCACGGCGTCGGGTCCCTCGGCTGATCAATTGCAAGATACTGCCGCAACGCGGAACCCCCAAAGCCCGCTGCGATAGCGAGGTCAGTTCGCCAGTTCACTCCAATGGCGATGAGAGACCCGGTGCTGAGCACCAGCGCGCCCAGTTCCCCACTGCGCCTTTTCGACCTCGTGCGGGTGGCTTCGACCAGATAGTGTTCGATAAGCGCCGCGCTCATGCGCTCGGCGTCGGCCGCACTGTGAACCTCGCCGGATATCGCCGCGCTCGTCTCGACCAGAGCAGCCGCCACCTTCCTCGCGCCCTCGGCGCTCCGGGACGTTGCGCAGCCGGTCAGGGCAAGTGCAAGCGCGCCAACAATGTATAGAGGTATTTTTCTCATTCACCCGCTTTACATGCATGGTGCGTGGTGTACAACGGTGACGCTTACAACTTTCAGAGGATCGAATGATAGTCACTGCCCTTATGATTGCGGCGCTCACGCTGCAAGATCCAACTGAAATGCAGACCATTGATGAAGCGCCGCTTGACCCAGCGGGGGCCCTCCCGTTCGATGATCAAATCGCCTACCAAGTCGATCCGGCTCCGCCGGAGCCCGATCCCGAGTTTACCGTTCGCCCGGGCACGCGATACACTTCTACCCCTACTGGAGGTGGCAATGTCAGGTTCACGCTGACGAACACTTCTCGCGTGACGATCAGATTTGTTGGCTTCGCCCAGTCCGGTATTCTGGGGCCGGGAACTTCGTTCGAGGGCCGTGATCGAAATGGAAACGGTATTCCCGACAGACTGGAAATGAGGGAAATTGACATCGGACCGCTATAACCAAGAGGAATGCCATGTTCAGGAACGTAATTCCTTCCCGTCTGAGAATCATCGGCGTCGCCTTGTGTCTGGCCGGTTCCGGCCTGCTACTCGGCGGATACCTCCTCTTTGACTGGTACGGGTTCCCGCTTGCACTGACAGGCTTGCTGGGTTGGCTGAATATCGTCGGCTACGCAGCGATCGGGTTTGCTGTGATCGGGGCCATCCTGTTGCTAGCGTCCTTCGCACCGCGACGACGCTAACGCCTCCCTGGCAGGGCGGGATCGCGGGCTCGAATTCCTCTTGGTGGTGCTGTCTTTGCTGGCTGATAGGGCGGAGCTTGTTCAAGCTCCGCCCTATTCCGTTCCAAAGCCTGAAGAGCGGCGTCCGTGATGACAAGGCTCCGCAGGCCCAACTTGTCATCCCCGACGAAGCGAAGCGGAGATCGGGG
>JBMOGP010000677.1:0-1764 GCA_049318285.1 Hyphomonadaceae bacterium | reverse complement strand
CCAGACAGGGAATTTTCGGCGCCCACTTTCAGGGAGAATTCAACGCCCAGCGACAGAGGAGCGCTACTCCAAGCGCGTGGGCCTGGATCGAATTGCAGAGGAAGGCTTCAACCTCAACATCTCTCGCTAGTCGCCTGTGAAAAACTCACAACTCTCTGATCTGCATGGCGATTTTCGATCCTGAGCGTATTCGATTTTGCCGGGTTTCGGGTGGTTGATCGGCAAATCCTTGCGATTTCGCGCGCCGGCGCGTGAGGGGTCTTCCGGCGCGGACCGGATCGTGATTCCGTGGCTCGACAGCACCGCGACACGAGGATCGCCATGCCGCCGAAGTCCCCACCGCTCTCCGACCACGATCTCTTCCGCATGCGGCTCGAGGCCATGATCGACGGCCGTCACGAGCTGGTCCGGCTGGCGAAGCTGATCGACTGGAAGCGCTTCGAGGAGGCCTTCGGCGCGCTCTACGATGAGAACCGCGGCCGTCCTGCTTTGCCGACCCGGCTGATGGCGGGCCTGCACCTGCTCAAGCACATCAAGGGCCTGTCCGACGAGCAGGTCTGCGCCCAGTGGGTCGAGAACCCGTATTTCCAGGCGTTCTGCGGCGAAAAATTCTTCCGCCACGAGCTGCCGCTCGACCGCTCCTCGATGACGCGCTGGCGCGGTCGGATCGGGCCGGAGAAGCTTGAGGTCCTGCTCGCCGAGACGATCGCGGTGGCGACGAAGGCCGGGGCGGTGTCGCCGCGCGAGATGGAGCGCGTCACCGTCGACACGACGGTGGCGACCAAGGCCGTGGCCCACCCCACCGACAGCCACCTGCTGCTGCGTGCGATTGAATGGATGAACCGGGCCGCGAAGAAGGCCGGGATCATGCTGCGGCAGTCCTTCCTGCGCCTGGCCCAGCGGGCGCGGCGGGAGGTGGGACGCCTGCTCCACACCGGCGGCCACGCCCAGGGCCTGCGCCATCTGCGCCGGATGCGAACCTTTGCCGGCCGTCTGTGGCGCGACATCACGCGCAAGGCGGGCGCAGAGGCAGAGCGCGATCCGAGGCTGGCGCTGGTTCTGGAGCGGGTGGGCCGACTGCTGGCCCAGAAGCCACAGGACCGCGACAAGCTCTACGCGCTGCACGCTCCCGAGGTCGAGTGCATCGGCAAGGGCAAGGCGCGGGTGCGCTACGAGTTCGGGGTCAAGTGCTCGCTGGCGGTGACCAACGCGCGCGCCGCAGGCGGCCAGTTCGTGCTCGGCGCCCGCACCGTCCCGGGCAATCCCTATGACGGGCATACGCTTGCCGACCAGATCGCCCAGGTCGAGGCGCTCACCGGCCAGCGCGTGCGGCGGGTCTATGTTGACCGGGGCTATCGCGGCAACAAGCTCGAACGCAAGGGGCTCGCGGTTATCCTGTCGCACACCCGCGCCATCGCCTCACCGACGATCCGGCGCGAAATGAGACGTCGCAACGCCATCGAGCCGGTGATCGGCCACCTGAAGAGCGACGGCTTGCTGGAGCGAAACCACCTCAGGGGCGCAACCGGAGATGCCATCAACATCGTGCTCGCCGCCGCTGGCCAAAACCTCCGGCTCCTGCTGAGATGGCTGAGGCTTCTTTGTGCCCTCATCATCGCCGCGATCATCGGCACCGTGTGCGCCAAACCAATCAGCAGCACGCTGCGCTACAGCGGTGCGTGAGCCAATCAGCGTTCTTCACGGGCGACTATCGACCATCTGCCTGTCGCCATCACTCGACCCGGCCAGCTTGCGACGGACCCG
>JBMOGP010000676.1:0-1776 GCA_049318285.1 Hyphomonadaceae bacterium | reverse complement strand
CGTCGATCTTGCCCAGACGTCCATTGAGCTGATCGATCGCAATCTCTACGAGCGCCGTTGCGACGTCAGATGGTAGGCGACGGATGTTGCGACGGTAGACTGCGCAGCGTCGGCGACGGCCGAGAGCATGAACTTTGCCTCGCGCCGGATGCGCGTCATCCTGAATGCCTGCATTGTCTATCTCGACCTTTGGCTGTGTGACCGCAACGGGCGGGAGCTCGCCAACGGTAGACCCGATCGTTACGCGGTGACTGGGCACGATGTCGCCCGAGAACCGTGGTTCAAGCAAGCGCTGGCAACACGATCGGCCGACGCCTTCGGTTCCGCCGACGTCGAGATCAACCGGGAGCGAGGTGACCGCCCTGCCGCGACGTTTACAGCGGCGGTGCGCAAAGGTGGCGATCCGCATGGTTGCGCGACAGGCGTGTTGGGGATCCATTTCGACTGGCGACCGCAGGCCCAGACGATCGTGGAGAATCCGCCGATCAACCCGGGCTGCTCGACTCGCGCGGCCGGGTCATTGCGTCCTCCGACGGCCCCGCTGCCTTCGAGCACAGGTTTGCGCTCACGCCCAAGGGCCGCAAGCGCGGGAGCTACCACACGCATGACGACGACGTCATCGGCTTCGCGCAGACACCGGGATACCAATCTTATGCTGGCATGCGATGGTATGGGAGCCTTGTCCTGCGACCACGCCCGGATCACGGCTAGGCGCTGACGTTCACGTCACTGGACTGCTGTGCCTGCACGCTGGCAAGCGCCCCATCATAGACGCTGATTGCGGACGAGCCACGCGCGCCCGGCGCCTTGTCTGAGAGGATTCGCCGCCACATTCGCGCGCCGGGCTTACCGTGGAAGAGGCCGAGCATGTGGCGGGTCATCGAATGCAGCGGCATACCCTGCTCCAGTCGCTTGATGATCCAGGGGCGGAAATCGAGCGCGGCTTCGCTGGCGTTTCGGATGCGGTCTTCGGAGGCGAAGAAGCGGGCGTCGACTTCGAGAAGCAGTTCGGGTTCATGGTAGGCCGCACGGCCGAGCATCACACCGTCAACGCGGGGAAGTTCGCATGAAGCGGCCTCGAGGGTGCCGAGGCCGCCGTTCAGAACGACGGTAAGATGCGGGTGCGTTCGCTTCAACTCGGCGACGATGCCATAATCGAGTTCGGGGATCTCGCGGTTCTCTTTCGGTGAAAGGCCCTTCAGCCATGCCTTGCGGGCGTGGATGATGAAGTGGGTTGTGCCAGCCTTCGCCTGTGTCTCGACGAATGAGAAGAGACGCTCACGCGGATCATCGTCGTCGACGCCGAGGCGGTGTTTCACGGTGACGGGCACAGTGACGGCCTCACGCATTGCGGAGAGGCAGTCTGCGACGAGGTCTGGTTCGCGCATCAGGCACGCGCCAAACGCGCCGGACTGGACGCGCTCCGACGGACATCCAACATTGAGGTTGATCTCTCTGTAGCCGTAGGCGGCGCCAATGCGCGCCGCCTGCGCGAGCTTCGAAGGCTCCGAGCCGCCGAGCTGCAGGGCGACAGGCTGCTCGATGCTGTCGAATCCTAGCAGACGATCACGGTCGCCATGGATGACGGCGTCAGCCGTGACCATCTCGGTGTAGAGCAACGCATGACGCGACAGACTGCGGTGGAAAGCGCGGCAGTTCCGGTCAGTCCAGTCCATCATAGGCGCGACGCAGAACCTATGCGATTGATTTTTCATCGAAAATATCGGAACATCAGGGCATTAGACCGTGTGACCGTGTCACAATGTTCTCTCATGG
>JBMOGP010000675.1:0-1784 GCA_049318285.1 Hyphomonadaceae bacterium | reverse complement strand
TGGCGCCAAGCCAGAGATAGGGCCCAGAGGCCGCTCAAGGAACGATGTCACCCGTTCGTCGTTCGTCGGGAAATCGATCCCCCGGATCGATTTCTGATCGCTCGAAGTCCATCAGCCTGCGCGGCTCAAGGATGAAGCCGGGAGAGTAGGACTGGCCGGTGCGGAACTTCGGGATCTTCAGATTCAGTGCGCCCACGCGGGTCTCCAGCGTGCGGTCCCTGAAACCGTTGCGGTAGGTTATCCGGTCAGCCGAGCGCTCATGGCGGGCGGCTCCTATGGCCTTCTCGGCGTCGAAATCCATCAGCCGGTTAAGCGTGGTCTCGGCCAGGACGCGCAGGAAATCGCCATCATCGCTCTTCTGAATAGCGGACAGGCGTTGGGGCAGTGTCGTCAGTCATCGGATTCGATCCTCAGTTGGGGTTACGTGTCGCAACGCTACCCTGCCGGGGTTCTCCGATGACCACCCCTCCCGCCGACCGCGCCCCGGGCGCGCGCAGACTCTTGCGGTCCGCGCGCCCGAAGCGCTCCGTCAGTGAATTTACACCACACCACCTCAGTACCTCAGTGGACGCTACCTGCTCGTTCAGGCCGCCAGCAGTCGCGGAAGAAAAAACAATACGCTAAGCACCCATATTGCTGGCGCGGCGACCTGCATCCAGCGGCTCCGGGGGGTCAGTGCAGCAGCTATGGCAAGCATTGCCAGGCCAAACTGAAACACGCTGTCAGTCACCATGGCAGCCGTCGTGAAAAAGCCGTCCATGAGCGCCGCCTGTATGATTGCCGCCAACATGAACAGCGCCGCAGCTGTCTGGTATTTCCGGCCCTGACGCGCGTGAAATTCCTCGAGGTCCACAGTCCCGTCTTCGGGAATGTGCGGCGATACGAGACCGCAGGCAAAGAATGCGATGATTGCCAGCACAAGCGGCGGAAGGGCAGTCGACACGCTCAGGTCAAATGAGTCGCGATAGGTCCACGACTTCAACCAGAAGACAATCTGGAGATTGAAGATCGTGACGGTCCACAGCGCATGAGGCCATGAAAACCTGACACGATCTGCTTCCTGCAAGAGCCGGACGATCGATCCCAGCAGGCTTGCCAAACCCAGCGACACGACGAATGACAGCAGCACGGTGTAGAATTCAAAGACCGACATGATGCTGATCTGCCCGCTCGCAGCCCCCGTGTGGACGATATTCGAGGCGGATCGGCCGCGCTAGGGCGCGATCGATGCTTCACCCGGCGTCCGCCCGCTCCGGCGCTTCAAGGGGTCAAGTGTCAGTCGTGGCAGAGTTCCAGCTGACCGGTCTGGGACGCGAATGCCGAGCCCATCGCGTTCTTCGCTCCGGCGAGGTCGCCCGGATTTCAGACCGCGCGGCCCCGATCTCCCATCGATCCCCCGGCGCGCAGACACCAGCTTGACATACCGCCCCCCGGGCCCTTTGACAGATCGATGAAACCGCCCACCCAGAGACAATTGCGCGCCGGCGAACTTATCCGCCATGCGCTCACCGACATCCTCGCCCGCGAGGAGTTCGACGACCCGGCCCTGCATGGCAAGTCGATCACCATCACCGAGGTCCGCATCTCGCCCGATCTCAAGAACGCCACAGCCTTTTCCGCCCCGCTCGGCGGCGAGGACATGACCAAGACCATAGAAGCGCTGAACCGTGTCGCCGGCTTCCTCCGCGGCCGGCTCAGCCGCGAGATCGACATGCGCTACACGCCAATGCTTCGCTTCATCTCCGACGACAGCTATGACGAGGCGCGCCGCATCGACCAGCTGC
>JBMOGP010000674.1:0-1786 GCA_049318285.1 Hyphomonadaceae bacterium | reverse complement strand
GTGGTCGAGAACGGCCCAAACGGCACGTTCTTCGCTGTCAGACTGGATTGATGCGAGGCGAGAAAGGAGCTCGCACTACCGCAAGGGCCTCACCAACGTTTCGATCCGGTCGGCGGCGATCTCAATTGGTTCCCGCTCCCATATCCTCAAAACGTGCCAGCCTGCGTCGGTTAGGCTGCGATCCGTATCGCGATCGCGCGCGATATTGGCTTCGCTCTTGTCCCGCCACCATGCCGCCTTGTTCTTGGGCCATGTTTCGTAAATGGGGCAGCTGTTCCGGAAGCAGCCGTCCAGCAAGTCAGCCGCGCATGCGCCGCTGAAAACTATGCCTGTTGATTTCCACTGAGAGCTGACCCGGGAGGCGCATAATTTCCACTGAGAAGTGACCCATGTTCTGACCTTCCCCCTGGCTGCCTGGTCGGGGGACACTGGAGTGATCGACATGGCTTTATTGAGCGTTATCCGGCGCTGGCATTTTCGTGATGAGATGCCGATCCGGGAGATCGAGCGACGCACAGGTTTGTCGCGCAACACGATCCGCAAGTACCTTCGTGCCGGGACAGTTGAACCCAAGTTCAAGGTTCCAGCTCGGCCGAGCAAGCTTGATCCATTTGCCGAGAAGCTTTCGGGTTGGCTGCGGACCGAGGGCGGCAAGTCGCGCAAACAGCGGCGCACTGCCAAGCAGATGCACGCCGACCTCGTGGTGCTGGGCTACGACGGATCGTATGGCCGTGTGTCGGCCTTCGTCAGGGCGTGGAAGGCCGAGCGGCAACGCGAAGCGCAGACCAGTGGGCGCGGTACGTTCGTACCTCTGGTGTTTGCGGCAGGCGAAGCGTTCCAGTTCGACTGGAGCGAGGACTGGGCAATGCTGGGCGGCCGGCAGACCAAGCTGCAAGTGGCACATACCAAGCTCTCGCACAGCCGTGCCTTCGCCGTTCGGGCCTATCCGCTCCAGACCCACGAGATGCTGTTTGACGCGCTGACTCAGGCGTTCCGCGTGCTGGGCGGCGTGCCGCGGCGGGGGATCTTCGACAACATGAGGACTGCAGTCGACCGGATCGGTACGGGCAAGGCCCGGCAGGTCAACGCCCGGTTCGCGGCGATGGCGAGCCATTACCTGTTCGAGCCCGAGTTCTGTAACCCGGCTTCGGGTTGGGAGAAGGGACAGGTCGAGAAGAACGTTCAAGATGCGCGGCGGCGGCTGTGGCAACCCATGCCCAGCTTCCCGGACCTCGACGCGCTCAACGCCTGGCTTGAGGCGCAGTGCATCGCGCAATGGGCGCAGATCGCGCACGGCGTGCTGCCCGGCACCGTCGCCGATGTCCGCGCCGCCGAGGAGGCCAGTCTGATGCCGCTAGGCCGGCCGTTCGACGGCTTCGTCGAACACACCAAGCGGGTATCTCCCACATGTCTCGTGAGCTTCGAACGCACGCGCTACAGCGTGCCGGCATCGTTCGCCAACCGCCCGGTCAGCTTGCGGATTTACCCCGATCGGATCGTGATCGCCGCCGAGGGTCAGATCCTGTGCGAACACAGCCGGATCATCGATCGATCCCATCACACCTGCGGGCGAACGATCTATGACTGGCGGCATTATCTGGCGGTGATCCAACGCAAGCCCGGGGCGCTGCGCAATGGTGCCCCGTTCGCCGAGATGCCCGATGCGTTCCGGCAGCTTCAAAGCCAGCTCTTGCGCCGCCTTGGCGGAGACAGGGAGATGGCTGAGATCTTGGCGCTCGTGCTGCAACATGACGAGCAGGCCGTGCTCTGCGCGGTCGAGATGGCT
>JBMOGP010000673.1:0-1788 GCA_049318285.1 Hyphomonadaceae bacterium | reverse complement strand
TCCGCCGCCTTCGGACCCGAAATCGTCGACTACGCCCGCCTCGTTCACGATCTCTCGCTGCGACGTGAACTGATCGACATTGGCGCCGGCATGGTCAACCAGGCGGTCAAGGGCGACCTCGAAGTTCCCGGCGAAGCCCAGATCCAGGACGCCGAACGCAGGCTCTTCTCGCTCGCCGAACGTGGCGCGGGCGCTCAGGGGTTCCAGACCTTCAACTCGGCATTGAGCACATCGATTCAGACCGCCACCGCCGCATACAAGCGCGATGGCAAGATCGCTGGCGTTCCGTCCGGTCTGTCCGAACTCGACCGCAAGCTGGGTGGCCTCCACAAGTCGGATCTGATCATACTTGCGGCTCGTCCGTCGATGGGAAAAACTGCGCTCGCCACAAACATCGCCTATCATGCCGCCAGGATTTGCCGCCGCTCGCCGGGTCCAAACGGTACGATGAAGACGGACGAAGGCGCAGTGGTCGGCTTCTTCTCGCTGGAGATGTCGTCAGACCAGTTGGCGGCGCGCGTGCTTGCCGACGTGTCCGGTGTGCCGTCCGACAAGATGCGCCGCGGCGAACTCACACCGAAGGACTACGAAGCCATCCGGGACGCGGCGGAGACAATGGAGGGCATCCCTCTTTTCATCGACGACACAGGCGGCATCTCGATCTCCCAACTCGCCGCCCGCGCGCGCCGGCTGCAGCGCACGACCGGGCTCGACCTGCTCATCATCGATTACCTCCAGCTCATCACGTCATCGGGCGGCCGCAAGAGCGACGGCCGCGTGCAGGAAGTCACCGAGATCACCAAATCGCTGAAGGCGCTGGCCAAGGAACTCGCCATACCAATCATCGCCCTGTCCCAGCTCTCGCGCGCCGTCGAGCAGCGCGAGGACAAGCGTCCACAGCTGTCGGACCTACGCGAATCCGGCTCGATCGAGCAGGATGCGGACGTCGTGATGTTCATCTACCGCGAAGCCTACTACCTCGAACGCCTCGAGCCGGGCGAAGGTGATCCGCGCCACCAGGAGTGGAAGGATCAGATGGCAGCCAAGTTCAACGTGGCGGAAATCATCCTGGCGAAGCAGCGCCACGGCCCCATCGGGCGTGTCGAAGTGGGCTTCAACCCTGCCCGCGTTCGATTTTCGAACCTCGAGCACAGCCGTTCGGACGATCGCCCACCGAGCCCGGGCGGGTCTGGCGGGGGCGGCGGACGCGGCTTCCTGCCTGACGGCGAGGAATAGAGCGCTTCACCTGTACGGAAAATCGCACTAGCGAGGGCGCATGGCTGGCCCGACGCTTCAGATCAACCTCGACACCATCGTGGCCAACTGGCGCATGATGCAGAGCCGCGCCTCGCCCGCTATTGCCGCTGCCGTCGTAAAGGCTGACGCGTACGGGCTCGGCGCTGACCGCGTTGGATCGGCCCTTCTGAAGGCAGGTTGTACACGCTTTTATGTCGCCTGGCCCAAAGAAGGCGCCAGCCTTCGCCGCCAGTTGGGACCTGCGCCGGAAATCCTCGTCTTCCACGGCGTGACCACAGACACGCTCGACCTTTTCCAGATGTACCAGCTCCAGCCGGTGCTGAACCATCTCGAACAGATCGACCTGTGGCTGAGCTCCAGCGTTCAGCACCGGCACGCCGCCGTCCACGTCGATATCGGCATGAACCGCCTCGGCCTGTCGGAAGCGGATTGGGCCGCGGCCGCCAAGATGATGCCCAAGCCCACGCGCCTCATCAGCCACCTCGCGTGTGGCGACGAAGACAGCGCGTCAAATCCTGTCCAGCTTGCCCG
>JBMOGP010000672.1:0-1794 GCA_049318285.1 Hyphomonadaceae bacterium | reverse complement strand
GATCGCCACGGTCGTCGGCAAGCGGAAGCACTTCCCGCACGAGATGCGCCCGCCGCACAGCCCCGTGCTGGTGATGATCGGCGCGGCAATGTTGTGGGTCGGCTGGTATGGCTTCAACGCAGGTTCTGCTCTGGGCGCAGGGCAATCCGCAGGAAACGCAATGCTGGTCACTCACCTGTCCGCTTCTGCTGCGGCGCTTACCTGGATGGCGATCGAATGGATCAGGTTCGGTCGTCCCGGGCTCGTCGGCACAGTTACGGGTCTGATCGCGGGTCTCGCCACGATTACACCGGCTGCCGGATCCGTTGGACCAATGGGAGCCGTGATCATCGGCGTTCTGGCCTCTGTGGTCTGCTTCTACGCAGTCACACTGATCCGCACGATGCTGAAGATCGACGACAGCCCCGACGTGTTTGCGGTCCACGGCGTCGGCGGCATTCTGGGCGTTCTGATTCTGCCGTTCCTTGCAACGCTTGGTCCCCTCGCACCCGGGCTCGGCGACGCCCAGATTGCTCAACAGGCCTGGGTCCAGGTCCGAGGCGTTCTCGCCGTGGTGGCCTGGTCGGTGGTCGTCACCTTCGCCATCGCAAAGGCAACAGCGCTCCTGGTCAGCGCCCGCGCCAAGCCTGAGGCGGAAACCGAGGGGCTCGACATGCAGGTACATGGTGAGCGCGCCTGGCATGGCATCGGCGGCTAGCTCAGGCAGCTAGAGCCCGCCGACGCCCCTGGCGCGCGGCTGGCTCGGCCGCTTGACCGCCGCCGGCGACAACGCCAGCACGCGTGCATGCCCGACCCAGTCATCCCGGCGGATCCGGCCGCGGAAGTGCATCAGCTTGCTCTCAACCCAGTCGATCTCCTGCGGCGTCCATTCCGCGACCTGCCAGAAATAGAAGACTCCGAGATCATGCAGCAGCGCGCGCAGCATGGGTCCCACGCCATCGATCGCTTCGAGATCGTCCGGCGGACCAAAAGCTGGTTCCGACAGCAGGTTGGCTTCATCGTTCGCGCGCCGGAAGGCGTTGATCGGATCGATCTCACGCTCGGGCCGGGCTGGCGCGGGTTGAGGCTCGGGCTGGCGTACAACGTGGAGCGGCGGCGCCATGCGTCCGTCCGACCCATCCGCGCGCTGCAGAAGTGCATCAGCCCGCGAACGCAGCATGTGGTGCACAGCTGCGAGACCGTACTCGATTGCCGTCAGCCGGTTCTCCATCGCCACCAGATCGCGCCGGTTGTCGATTGCCCGAACAGCCCCGATGACTGGCGACATGTCCGGCCCGGGCATGCTGCCGATGGCTTCTTCGATCCCGGCCAGACGCCGGTCGATCGGCTTCATCGCATGCGCGTTGCGAACCTCCGACTGGAGGCTGCCAAGCGCTGCATCGAGCGCCGACAGCCGGTTGAACAGCTGCCCCAGATCCTGGGGCGGTTTGTCGAGCGCCACGACAAAGGCTTCAAGATCAGCCAGCGATGCATGCAGCGGCTGAAGGTTCGGCTGCGGCAGGGTCGCGATCGACGCCTGCACCTCGCCCAGCCGCGCCTGGATCGGCGCGACATCGGGAATGCGGATGTTTGCAACGGCGGCATGAATTTCGGACAGCCGCTGCTGCAGGGGCGCGAGGTCAGTCGTGCGCACAGCGCCAATGGCGCCGGAGATCGCCGCAAAGCGGCTGGAGATCGCATCCATGTCTGCGCGACGGGACGTATCAAGCCGCGCGCCGAGATCCGTCATCCGGGGCTCCAGCGCGTTGATGGTCAGGCCAAGCGAAGCCAGTCCGGCATGCACAGGTCCAAGGT
>JBMOGP010000671.1:0-1802 GCA_049318285.1 Hyphomonadaceae bacterium | reverse complement strand
CGCGGGACAACTTTCCGCCGCCACCAAGATCGCCTTCGACAAGGGCGCGAAAGTCATGCACGCGCACGACGCCGCGACCGCAATGGAGCTTCTTCGCTCGGGCCGCGGCGCCGACATCGTCATGATCGACGTTCACGAGGACATCAGATCTCTCGTCAATGCGATGAAGCAGGAGCGCATCGTCGCCCCCGTCGTGGCCTGCGGCATCAGCACAAGCCCGGACACGGCCGCCAACGCGATCCGCGCCGGCGCACGCGAGTTCATTCCGCTGCCGCCCGATCCCGAACTGATTGCAGCCGTGCTGGCCGCTGTTGCTGACGATGACCGTCCGCTCATCGCCCAGGACTCGGCAATGATCGAGATCAAGCAGCTGGCTGACCAGATTGCGCCGTCGGATGCGTCCGTGCTGATCACAGGCGAGAGCGGCGTCGGCAAGGAAGTGATGGCGCGCTACCTGCACAAGCGTTCGCGTCGTTCAGAAAAGCCATTCATCTCCGTCAACTGCGCAGCGATACCCGAGAACCTGCTCGAGAGCGAATTGTTCGGCCACGAGAAAGGCGCGTTCACTGGCGCTGTCGCGCGTCGTATCGGCAAGTTCGAGGAGGCGGATGGCGGAACGCTTCTGCTGGACGAGATATCGGAAATGGATATCCGACTTCAGGCCAAGCTGCTGCGCGCCATCCAGGAACGCGAGATCGACCGTGTCGGTGGATCGAAGCCCGTGCCGGTGAATATCCGCATCATCGCGACCTCGAACCGCATCCTGCAGGAGGCCGTGATCCGCGGCGAGTTCCGGAAAGACCTGCTCTACCGGCTCAATGTCATGAACCTTCACATCCCGCCGCTGCGCGAGCGCCCGAACGACCTTTCCGCTCTCGCCGACTATTTCGTCGAGAAGTACGCAACTGCAAACGGATTCATCCGTACGCTGTCGGATGCGGCGCGCGAACGTATCCACTGCGCGTCCTGGCTCGGCAATGTGCGGGAGCTTGAGAACGCGATGCATCGCGCTGTCATCCTGGCACGCAGCTCGGAGATCTCGGTCGATGACCTGCGTACGCCGGATGGCCGGCCCGTGCAGGGCAATGCACTCGACGCCACCGCCGAGCGCGCCGTCAACGCAGCCGAGATCGCCATTCGCGAAGCAACCATTCGGGTCGGCCAGACAGTCGCCGAAGTCGAGCAGGACCTGATCCTGCAGACCCTCGACCATTGCCTCGGCAATCGCACCCACGCTGCGAACATTCTCGGCATCTCGATCCGCACCCTGCGCAACAAGCTGCGCGCATACCAGGACGCCGGCATTGAAGTGGCGGCGCCTGGCGAAGTCCGGGCGGCTGGCTGATCGATATGGCTCAGGCTGCGACGCTCAACAACGACACTTTTGACCTGAACGCCCTCACCAAGCTGTTCGCACGTGGCGAGTACGCACTCGGGCTCGGCGTGATGGCGCTGGTGATGATGCTCATCATCCCCATTCCGCCTTTCCTTCTGGACTTCTTGCTCGCGATCTCGATCACGCTGTCAGTCCTCATCCTGATGACAGCGCTGCTGATCAAGAAGCCCCTTGAGTTTTCAGCTTTTCCAACCGTGTTGCTGCTGGCGACGCTGCTGCGGCTGGCCCTCAACATTGCGACCACCCGCCTCATCCTCGCCCACGGCCATGAAGGCCCGGAGGCTGCCGGCAACATCATCCAAGTCTTTGGCGGCTTCGTGATGGGCGGCAATTTCGTCATCGGCGTTGTGGTGTTCATCATCCTGATCATCGTGAACTTCGTGGTCGTCACCAAGGGTTCGGGCCG
>JBMOGP010000670.1:0-1804 GCA_049318285.1 Hyphomonadaceae bacterium | reverse complement strand
CAGCACGGCAGGCGTGTCGGTGCGCGACCTTTCGGGGACGGCGAACGCGACATTCGGCGAGGCGGTCGAGGGTCGCTTTGCCCTGACCGGCGATTCCGACACCGGACAATTCCGCGCCAGCGGCCGGATTGAAGCGGGCGAAGGCGACTGGCGCATCAACGACCTGGCGGCAAACCTGGGCGAGCTGAAATTCAGCGTACCGCGGCTGAACTTCGCCGATGGCGTGCTGGCAATGAACTTCACAGCGAGCGGGCCGGTCGATGGCATAGCCGGGCTGGAACGCGGTGCGATGATCGCCAACGGATCGGTGCGGATGGGCGATGAGCTGGCAATTGACGTCAGCGGCCGGCTGACTGACCTGCGCAGTTCGGCGCTGCGCCTGTCGCTGCTGGCATTCAACGTGAAGGCGATCGACGGGCGCGCAATGGTGGAAGCGCGCGCCACCGGATCGCTGGGCGCGCCGGTCGACCTTGAACTTGCCGCAACCGGATCGCAGCAGGGCGATGTGTGGTCGGGCGAGGCGACACTCAAGGGAACGGTAGATAACTTGCCGATCGCGACCTCACGCCCAGCCGTGTGGCGGCGCGGACCAGATGACTGGTTGCTGGATGCGGCATTCTCTGCCCTGCGCGGCGAGATCGACCTCGATATTGCGCAGTCGCCGTCCGCGGCGACGGGACGGCTGGAGCTGAAAGATGTGAGCCTGCGTGGGCTTACGCGGTTGGCGCGCATCACGCGGCTCGAAGGCGTGGTCACGGGCCTTGCGACGTTCAGCAACGGCGCTGGGCCGGCGACGGGCGATCTCCAGCTCTCGATCGCAAATGCAAACCCGGTGGGCCTCACAGGCAATCCGGCATCGCTCGCGCTTGTCGGTTCGCTGCGCGGAAACGTTCTGACGGCGCGTATCGAGGGCGAAGGCCGGGGCTTCGAACTGGATGCATCTTCACAGCTGGCTGTCGTCGATGGCGAAGGGTTTGCGCTTTTGCTCGATGCTGCAGCGCCGATGACCGCCGAACTCGCCCTGCGGGGGCGCGCAGAACAGCTGTGGGCGCTGTTCGGGCCAGAAGACCAGTCGTTACGCGGGGCGCTGGACGCAAATGTGCGGGCGAGCGGGACGCTGGCCGACCCCGTCCTGCGGGGCGGGTTCACTGTCGCCGAAGGCGCCTATGAGCATGGCGAGACAGGGCTTGCGCTGCGCGACATTTCGGCGACGGGCGCATTCGACGACATGTCGGCGCGCATCACCGGGATGAAGGCGAATGACGGCGCCGGAGGCACGCTGACCGGAGAAGGTTCGATCGCGTGGGATGGCGGGCTGCAGGGCGGGGTGAGCTTCAATGCCAGCAATCTGCGCGCGCTTGGGCGAAATGACCGGTTTGCGATCGTGTCGGGCGATGGCGCGGTGAAGATCGTCGCCGACAGCATCGAGGTGAGCGGACAGCTGGCTTTGTCGCAGGCGCGGATTTCGATCGAGCAGCCGGCGTCTGCGAGCATTCCAACCATACCGGGAGTTCGCAGGGTTAACTTTCCCAACCAGTCAGACGAGGACGAAGCCGAAACGGAGACCTCGCCGCTCCGCCGTCCGGTGCAGCTCGACCTTCGCGTTTCGGCGCCGCGCCGGATCGTGGTGTTCGGGCGCGGGCTCGATACTGAATGGGCGGCCAATCTGCACCTGACAGGACCGGTCAGCGATCCCTCGATCTCGGGCACGGCGACACTGATACGCGGCGACCTGGATCTGGCGGGACGGCGCTTCCAGTTCGACACGGGTATGATCACGCTGGATGGTCCGATCCGGATGGCG
>JBMOGP010000669.1:0-1805 GCA_049318285.1 Hyphomonadaceae bacterium | reverse complement strand
ACAAGCTGGGCATGCGCGGATCGGAGACCGGCGAGCTTGTGTTCGAGGATTGCGAGGTCCCGGAAGAGAATTTGATGGGGCCGCTGAACAGCGGCGTCGAAATCCTGATGTCAGGGCTCGACTATGAGCGCGCCGTGCTGGCCGCGGGCTCAACCGGCATCATGCAGGCGTGCATGGATGTGGTGCTGCCCTACATCCATGATCGCAAGCAGTTCGGCAAATCCATCGGCGAGTTCCAGCTCATACAAGGCAAAGTCGCCGACATGTATGTGAAGATGAATGCGTCCAAGGCCTATGTGTACGCAGTGGCGAAGGCGTGCGATCGCGGCCAGACGGCGCGCAAGGATGCAGCAGGTGCGATCCTCTACGCTGCCGAAACCGCGACGCAGCTTGCGCTGGACGCGATCCAGATCCTTGGTGGCAATGGGTATATCAACGACTACCCGACGGGACGGCTGCTGCGCGACGCCAAGCTCTACGAAATTGGGGCGGGGACGTCAGAGATCAGACGCTGGCTGATCGGGCGGGAGCTGTTTGCCGAATCGGCTTGAACGTTTCGTTCGCGTCATTCCGGTTCTTCGCCCTTCGCGCCCGCGGCCGGGTTGACAGTCCAGGAGAGTCGCCCATGAAGCCTGTCATCGTCTCCCTGTTGGGGCTGCTGCTCACGGCTCCAGCATTTGCCCAGACGCCACAACCCGTCACGGACCCTGGCCCGCCGCTCAGCGGCTATCCGCGCAAGGCGCTCGGCCTTCCAACGGCTCAAGAGCTGACAACCGCGACTTATGTCCGTGATGTGATCTATGGGCGTCGCGACGGGATGGCGCTTACCTACGACGTGTTCAAGCCGAAGGTCGCCAATGGCGCGCTGGTGGTGAACATGGTGTCCGCTGGATGGCGTTCGACATGGGGCCCGCCTGAAGAGCGGCAGGCGCGCTATCAGTGGCTGATCGACAAAGGCTTCACCGTCGTTGCGCTCCATCATTCATCGGCGCCGCGCTTCACCATTCCGGACGCCGTCAAGGATATCCGGCTGGGCCTGCGCCACATCAAGCTGCATGCGGCAGATTACGGCGCTGACCCTGCGCGGATCGGCGTGTGGGGCGCGAGCGCCGGGGGGCATCTGTCGCTTGTGGCGGGCGTGATGGCGGATGATGGCGACCCGGCGGCGGTTGACCCGCTGGAGCGGCGCGGCAATCGCGTGGCTGCAGTCGTCGCGTATTTCCCGCCGACAGATCTCGACATGCTGCTGGGCGGCCGCACCAGGCAGGGGGCCATCGATTTCGCCGACAGCCTCCGCGCGCCGAACTCGCCGATCCACTTTGTTGATGCGCGTGATCCACCGACCCTGATCATCTCGGGCGGAGCTGACAAGGGCGTTCCGATCGCGCAGTCAGAAATGATGAAGGCGTCGCTCGACAAGGCGGGCGTTCTGAACGCGCTCAAGGTCTTCCCGGACGCGGATCATGATTTCTATGTCAAAGGTGATCCTGCGAAGACCGATGCCTATGCTATCGAAGCCATGAACGCCATGGTGGCCTGGTTCGAGCAGCATCTCAACTAGGCGCGTAAAACACCCCCCGTTCGCCGATCGGGCAAGAAAGCTGACGCGGGGCGCTTGGCTCCGGACAAACTGGGGCGCAGCGATTCCGATTACGCGCAGTTGGCCCCGATGCGTCGACCGTTGCCGGCCATTTGAGTCAACCCCGGGCTTCGGATACCCCGGGGGCGACCTTTCTGGTGAGACTTTTAGTTCGCAGCCACGATGGTGGGTGACGGGGGCACGTCTGCGAACAGGTCTCTCTCGC
>JBMOGP010000668.1:0-1810 GCA_049318285.1 Hyphomonadaceae bacterium | reverse complement strand
GGAGCGGACGTGGGGCCGGCGACGTCGATCATCAAGTATGCGGCGGCCAAGATGAACCAGAACAAGACCGAGCTTCAGGTCGAGGCGATGGGCTATCAGGGACTTGGGTGGGAAGGCGACGGGTTCAACCCGGGCGAGATAATGTCTACGCGCGCCATGCTTCGCGCCAAGGGCAACTCGATCGAGGGCGGCACATCAGAGGTGAACCTCAACGTTGTCGCCAAGCGCGTGCTGGGCCTTCGGGACCATCAGTAGGCAGACCTGTTCCTTCCGGATCTGACGGACAGGTAAGGTAGCGGCTCCCCCGGCGCACATTTCCTGACAGGCTTTCGCCGGCCAAGCGAATGAGGAACGCGTTGCGTTAGCAATCACTTTCGCGACAGGCGACGGCGTCTGGGATGTAGCGCCTCGCAAGGCGCTGAAGGCGATGGCCGCCGAACCGATACAGCCACGCGTGAGAGCGGAAGCCTTGGTGGGTCTGCTTGGCGCCCTGACATCGCCAACCGACGGCTCCTCGCCGGAACGGCCTCTGAGCGATGGGAGTTCATCGGCGACGTTGCCTTGCCGATCGACCGCGACATCAGCCGCTTTGCCTGTACCCGAGCCGGCAAGATTCCGAACGCGCTGCAGAAGATGTTCCAGGTGCTTCGGCCGGGCCGGTCAAAACGTGGCGGACTTGTCGGCGTGGTGCTGACCTGTGGCGGGCAGATGCTGTTCGGACAGCCAGGCGACGTCGCAGAAGCTGAACCGCCTCAGGCGATTTTACGCAGCGCAGCGCCTCCCCTGGAGCTTCCCCCGGCGCCGAACATCGCAGTTGCACCGCCATCGCCCTTGCCGTCACGGCCGGAGCCGCGACCTGTTTTGCCGTGAGCGCACGTGGGCTTGAGGCAGGCGTGCATCTCGAAATGGGGCGCCGCGGCCTGGATGCAGGCGGGTGGAAGGAAATTCATGGCGAGGTCATTTCGATCAATATCAACGCGCTTTGCTCGCCTGGGAAACATACGGCGGCGGAGGCGGCGGGCAAGAAACGCTCGATCTGATCGATGCGTCGATGCAGCTGACCTGGCCGACGGAGACCGATTTCACCACACCTTAGAGGCTGCGGGAGCGCCCGGTTGACCGGATCGGGACCTGATCATCGCATCAGGAATTTCAGCAGGCGCTTTGCGCGCTTGCCGTAGGGTGGCGCGAGGAGCGTGGCCGAGTTGAAGAATCCTGTCCTGAACACCGCGCGCTGGTGGGTGAATTGTTCAAAGCCCTGCTTGCCGTGATAGGCCCCCCAGCCGCTCGCCCCTACTCCACCAAATGGCAGGCCTTCCTGCGCGATGTGCAGCAGCGTGCCGTTCACAGTGACGCCGCCCGATTGCGTGTGGTCAAGAACGCGGGACTGTTCGCGGGTGTCTTCTGCGAAGACGTAGAGCGCGAGTGGGTGCGGGTGCGAGTTCACCCAGTCGAGCGCATCGGCGAGAGAATCGTAGCCGATCACCGGCAGGACGGGACCGAAGATTTCCTCGCGCATGAGCACCGAATCCTGCGGCGCGTCGATGACGACGACGGGCGGCAGGACGCGGCGCGCACGGTCTGACGGCGCTGGGTGTCGCAGCACTTTAGCGCCGGCGGCTTCCGCTTCGGTGATCGCAAACGTAAGGCGGTCGAAGGCGCGCGCGTTGATCATGCTCGAATAGTCGGGGCCGAGATCGGGATAGGCGCGGCGGGCCTCGCCGATGATCAACTCGGCGAACTCGATGGTCCGCTCGCGCGGCACGAGCACGTAGTCCGGCGCGATGCAGGTCTGTCCGGCGTTGATGAA
>JBMOGP010000667.1:0-1814 GCA_049318285.1 Hyphomonadaceae bacterium | reverse complement strand
CAGGTCGGCGGCGGCGCCCGCGCCCAGGTCCGCTACACGCGCAGCAATCTCCCCGCGCCCGGGCCGGTAATGGATCGCCCCGGCATGATCCAGCCCTTCATCGCCTCCATCGCGACCGAGGGCGAATACTCCTTCCTCTTCGTCGACGGCGCGTTCAGCCACGCCCTCGTCAAGCGCCCCAGGTCCGGCGACTACCGCATCCAGGAAGCCTATGGCGGCACATCGCAAGCCATCCCCCCATCCCCGGCCGATCTCATGTCCGCGCAAGCGGTCCTCACCGCCCTCGCCACGCCCCCGCTCTATGCCCGCGTCGACATGGTGCGCGGGCCGGGGGGCCAACTCCTCCTGATGGAACTGGAAGTCATCGAACCCTTCCTGTTTCCAAAAGACGGCCCCCACATCGGCCAGATGCTCGGCGCAGCGCTCAAGAAGCGGCTCTGATCTCCCGATCGCAGGCAGCGCGACCTCACCCCTGCACCTCACCCCGTCCGCCACGCATCGCGCCTGCCTACCCTGGCTGCGGGAGAGCTCATCACATGCAGTATGTCTGCGACGCCCCCAAAGGGCGCACATGGTTCCGGATCGAAACCGAGGCCGAGGCTGGCGCCGAGTCGCGCCTCATGCGGCACGCCGTCGAGAAGCACTTCCTCACCGCACAGCAGCGCGCGCGCCGCTCCTATGGGCCGGGGCAGGGGCTCGCGCGCGACATCGGCCTCAAAAGCCACATCGCCCGCACCATGCCCGTCTTCATGACGCTCCGCGCCGACGACGGGTCGGGCCTGGCGACCGCCATGCTGCCGCCCGGCCCAGAGCCTTCGAGCGATTTCACCATCAGCATCGTCGGCCCCGAAAACGCCGACCCCTATGGGGATCACAACGACGCCATCGAAGCGCTCGCCCGCCATGTCGGTCTGCCGCTGCCCCGCTTGCGCTGCTATCCGTACGCGCTGCGGTAACTACTCCCCCGTCTTCGCCTCATATTGGCAGAGATCGCGGATCACGCACGCGGGACACCCCGGCTTGCGCGCGAGGCACGTATAGCGCCCATGCAGGATCAGCCAGTGGTGCGCGCCCCGCTTGTATGCGTCGGGCGTGACCTGCAGCAGCGTCTTCTCGACCTTTTCCGGCGTCGGCTCCGGCGCGAGCCCTGTCCGGTTCGACACGCGGAAGACATGCGTATCCACCGCAATCGTCGCCTCGCCATACGCCTCATTCAGCACCACACTCGCCGTCTTGTGGCCCACCCCGGGCAGGGCCACGAGCTCCTCGCGCGTCCGCGGCGTCCTGCCTCCATGCTGTTCGAGGATGATCCTGGACAGCGCCACCACATTCTTGGCCTTGCCCCGCCACAGCCCGATCGTCTTGATGTAGCCGGCGACGCCGTCCTCGCCGAGCGCCACCATCTTGGCCGGCGTGTCGGCCACCTTGAACAATTCGTTCGTGGCCTTGTTCACCGACACATCCGTTGCCTGCGCCGACAGGGCGACGGCGACCACGAGCGTATAGGGATCGGCGTAGACCAGCTCGGTCTTCGGGTCGGGCCGGTGCTCGGCCAGCCGCCTGAACAACTCCCCCGCCATCTCCGGCGTGAAGCTGCGTGCGCGCTTCTTCGCTCTTTTCTTCGCCGCCGCCTTCGCCATGCCTCTCTAAAGCCCAGACCGGCGGCATTGTCATCCGGCTCTTGCGCGCTGCGCGTTGCCGCCTAATCTCTGCGCAATGGCCATCGTCTATCTCGACGCCGTGCTGGAGCCCCCACGCTCGCTTTCAACGCGCGGCCTCAACCGCGTGATGATGATGCTCGGCGCGTTCAGCGC
>JBMOGP010000666.1:0-1822 GCA_049318285.1 Hyphomonadaceae bacterium | reverse complement strand
GACCGTTCCCGGCGATCTCCCGCCTGCTGGTCCGGGTAGGCGGGAAGGGCAGATGTTGATCGACCCCGCCGTCGGTCACAATATGGCGGCCTTGGCATAGTTCGCCCGTTTCTGCCGCTCACCTGCGCCTGATCCGTGCCGCTGTCGAAGATGTAGATGTCGAGCGCGGCGATCATGCGAAGAATACGTCCTTCGGATGGTCGCGGTACTTCTCGCACTCGACCCGAAAGTCGTAGGCGACTTCAGAGACGCAGTCCGGCCATTTTTCCGTCACCAGCCAGTATTCGACCAAGCCAAGCCGCGCGCACAGCTTTACAAAGCGCGGATCGGCGCGCAGCCGTGGGATGGCCTTCACGAACAGAGCGCTGGGCCGATAAGCTAGGTAGCCCAATTGATCGCGTGGACCGCCGCTCGGTCCGAGCTTCGCGCGCTCGATCAGGGCGTATATCTCGTCCGCGAATCCGAACCATGCCGCTAGAACGACCGTGAACAGGTCCGGCAGATGGCCCGTCTTGTCGACGAAGCGCCGGATGTGCTCGACCCAGACGGCGCTATTCTCTGGAGTTGGGTTGCGGGCCGCCTCCGGAAAGGCGAGCACGCCCTGAAACTCGCCGAGGGGATAGCGGGCAAGCAAGATGGGATCCGTCAGCCGGTCGACGAGGCTCCAGTCACCTTCGACCGTTGCCGCGATAATGAGCATGACCGACACGTCGTTCGCGCCCGGCCATTTCTCGAGAGTTTCGTTCATGGCCGTCTTGCCTGCCTCATGATCGCCTGATCGCCACTGCACCAGCCCGAGCATGGAGAAGCTCGAAGGGCTCAGGGCGTCGAGGCGCATGCGGCGTTGGCACTCTGCAATAGCCTCGCGCCCGCGCCCGACTGACTCAAGAAATCCCGCAATGACGGTTGAGGCTGCGCCCGATGCCTCATTGTCCCTGTAGCGCTGGACAACCGCCTCCTGTCGAAGGAAGTCTCCGAACGGAGGGAGCAGGAAGAACTCAGCGGCGAGCACATCGGCGCTATCGGGATCGCTCACGCGACACCTGTCGATTGCTTCCTCGATGGTCGCTCGTGAGGTGGCGCGCTGTGCATAAGGCATGCGCAGGCATTCGGCGGCGCGCATGAAGGCGAGCCCGCCCCAGGCGGGCACGAAGCCCGGAGCAAGACGCGTGATCGTCTCCATCGTCGCGATGGCCTCAGCTGCAAAATAGATCTGGTTGTCGGCAGGCGCGCGTGCGCGCAGATAGAGATCGTATAGCGCGGGATCGATCTTCTGGGTCTTGGCGGCGGTGAACGCCGAATCCAGCGCCTGCGCGATCGCTTCGGAAATCTCGTCCTGCACGGCAAAGATGTCCTCGAGGTCGCGGTCATACCTGTCTGACCAGAGCGTCGTCTGCGTTGCGACTTCTGTCAGATGCGCCGCGATCCGCACCTTGTTCCCACCGCGCCGGATTGAACCGTCCACCACATGCGTCGCCTTCAGCGCCTGCGCGGCCCTCGGCTTGTCGGCGCCGCGGAACTGGAAGCTCGACGTACGGCCGATCACCTTCAGCTTCGAGCCGCGCTGGATGCGCCCGAGAATGTCCTCGCTGACGCCGTCGGAGAAGAACTGCATCTCCGCATCGCTGGAGAGGTTGTCGAAGGGCAGCACAGCCAGCAATGTCTCCGGCGGCTTTGCAGGTTCGGCCACGATCTCGCGCAAAGTCACCTTGATGGCCACGGGCGCAGCCTGTCGGCCAACGAACCGATGGACGTCCGAGAGGAATGCGAGCCAAGCTCTGTCACCCGCATCCCCCTGCCAGTGGCTCAACTCCGCCGTCTG
>JBMOGP010000665.1:0-1823 GCA_049318285.1 Hyphomonadaceae bacterium | reverse complement strand
GATACGGTGCCGAATCCGGAAGCGCTCAAGGCATACATGCAGAAACCGCTGACGTCCGTGCCCGACCCGTTCGGGACCCACGAAAGCTATGGCGCGCACATGAATGCCCGGCTTCGCGCCTTCCTCGACAGTTTTGGCTTCGAGTACGAGTTCGCATCGGCGACGACGCTTTACAAGTCTGGCCGGTTCGACGCGATGCTGGTGCGCGCGGCGGAAAAGTACGATCAGATCATGAAGGTGATGCTGCCGACGCTGGGCGACGAGCGGAGGGAAACATACTCGCCATTCCTGCCGATCTCGCCGACGACGGGGCGCGTGCTCTACGTGCCCATGAAGAGCGTGGACG
This sequence comes from Hyphomonadaceae bacterium, assembly GCA_049318285.1. Taxonomy (GTDB): domain Bacteria; phylum Pseudomonadota; class Alphaproteobacteria; order Caulobacterales; family Hyphomonadaceae; genus UBA7672. The sequence continues at coordinate 1,477 of JBMOGP010000665.1, read as the reverse complement.
CGAAGGCGGGCACGGTGACGTTCGTCGATGAGAATAGCGAGGACACGACCGTCCCCGTGACAGGCGGCCATGTGAAGCTGCAGTGGAAGCCGGACTTCGGCATGCGTTGGGCGGCTCTGGGCGTCGACTTCGAGATGTTTGGCAAGGACCATCAGGCCAACATGGGGGTCTATGACCGGATCTGCGAGATCCTCGGCGTCCCTGCGCCGCTGCACTACGTTTACGAACTGTTTCTCGACGAGAAGGGCGAGAAGATTTCGAAGACCAAGGGGAACGGCATCTCCGTCGAGCAGTGGCTGGCTTACGCGCCTGAGGAAAGCCTCTCACTGTATCAGTTTCAGAAGCCGCGTACCGCCAAGAAGCTCCACTTCGACGTCATCCCCAAGACCGTCGACGAGTATCTGCAGTTCCTCGACGCGTATGGGAAACAGACGCCGGAGCAGCAGCTGGAAAATCCGGCATGGCACATACATGGCGGCGCGCCGCCGGCGAAGTCGTCGCCTGTGTCCTTCGCGATGCTGCTGAACCTCGTCTCGGCGGCCAATGCGTCCAACAAGGATGTTCTGTGGGGCTTCATCCGCCGCGAGGCGCCTGATGCCTCACCGCAAACCGAGCCGTTGCTGGACCATCTCGTCGGTTATGCGCTGAAATACTATGCGGACTTCGTAAGGCCGCAAAAAAAGTATCGTGCACCTGATGAGAAGGAGCGCGCGGCGCTGGAGGACCTCGCGTCCCGTCTCGAAAGCTGGGACGGGCCGCTGGATGGCGAGAGCCTGCAGACGATGGTGTTCGCTGTCGGGACGGAGCGGCAGTTCGAGCCGTTGCGTACGTGGTTCACCGCGATCTATGAGGTCTGCCTCGGCCAGTCGCAGGGCCCACGCTTTGGCGGCTTTGTCGCGCTGTATGGCGTGAAGGAGTCGGCGAAGTTGATCCGGGAATCGCTGGCGCGAGGCTAGGTTCAGGTCCGCATGGGGCAGCGGATGAGTTCGATGGATTCGCTGTCGTTGATCGTGACCCGCATCTTGAGCTTGTTGGGGTTCACGCGGAAGAAGACGAAATCCGTGCTCGTCTGGCCGCGCGCAACACAGCGGGCGCTGGCTGACCAGACCTGCCCGTCGTCGCCAGCGGACTGGTTGATCCGCTCGAAATGGCAGAAACGCTCTCGCTTCATGCCCATGCGGGTCTGTTCAATCGTCCAGATTTCGCGCTGATTGTTGCAGGCGTTCGAGTCGATGGCCCATTCACCGGCATAAGCGCGTTCTTCCCCGGTCCCCTCGGCGCGGAAGGCGTTGAGGTCGGTTTCCGGCAACTCAGCGGCGGGCGTGGCTTTATCGTCCACGGGGGCTTCGCAGGCGGCTACGATGGCAATCAGGACAAGGCTGGCGAGGCGGCGCAAGTGCAGGGCTCCTTGCGCGCAGTAAGCGCCTGAGTTTGGGCCGTTGCGCAAGTGGGAAGCTGGGCGCATCCTGCATTTTGA
>JBMOGP010000664.1:0-1823 GCA_049318285.1 Hyphomonadaceae bacterium | reverse complement strand
AGGTAGATGCTGGCGATCGAGAAATCCTGAAGGGTCTTCGCGAGGATCAGGATCGGAAGCGACATCAGGTGGGTCAGCGCGACTGCCTGGCAGATGCGAACCACGTCACGCAGGGATGTGTGGCTCCAGACCTGGCGGTGGACGCCGCGCAGCCACATTGCGAACGCCGCTGCGATCCCAAAGGCAATCGCAACAAAGAATTCAAGCCAGGTCGGTGCGCCCTCGCCGGAGAAAAAGTAGATGATCTGGGGCGCAAGAAACATCGCGACCATGCCGGTCGCCACGTCATAGGCAAAGCAGGCCGCCTTGGCCTCGATTGCCGCCCTGCGAGCAGACACCTCTACGCTACTCACCAACTCCCCCTAGTCCACAGTCCGGACCTTCGAAAGGGCCCAACGCACGCGATTTGGCGCCTGCGAACCATCGGCTCCCGGATCCGCAACCCCGCGAATCACAAGCTGCCGCGTCTTCTGCGCGATCTCGCTTCCCCAATAGCGCGAACCTTCAACCGAAAGCAAAGTCTCGCTTCGGAAACGCCACACATGCTGACGCTGCGGGAGTCCCAGGTATACCGTTTTGTCATCAGGGCCGTCGGCGACCTGCACGCCAGGATGCAGGTGGAACCGTATTTCGAACGGAATCAGGCCTCCAGGAAACTGGGGCGGGGCTTCCGACATAGGCCGGGAGAGACTGTCCTCACCTGTTATCCTGCTGCCATTCATCGCGACATAAAGCCTTCGCCGGTAGATCAAGCCATACCGCACGCGCCAAGCTGCGTGCTGACCTTCAAGCAGGTGCTGGTCGCCCTCCTCCATCCGCCGAACCACCAGCTGCGCCGGTCCATCCGGCGCCCGAACGCCGGTGAAAGGGTCTGTCGTGAATACCGCCGAATCCTCACCGTTTAGCGACAGGACGGAATGTGCAGCGGTGCGCCGCGACGCCTCGCGGAGTTCCGGGTCGAGGTCTGGATTGGCCCCGCAGGACGTGATCAGCCGTTCGGGACCATCATCGACCGACAGCGCGAGCGCGCCCGCATGAGCCCGCGCTCCGTGCGGCCGGTCCGGGCCGGGGCCGGCGTCGATATAGACATTGAGGTCATTGGCGAGGACGCGCTGATAAGCCGACAGCCGCGCAAACGAGAATTTCGAGTTGACCCCACCATGCGGGCGCAGCGCCGTTCGCACGAGGCCGGTTGCCCCCTCGCCGCCGCCATTGGCTGCAACAACGCCGCCGTCCATCTCCTGGAAAAAGCTGAGCATGGCGGCCATGCGCGGCTGGAGCTTGCTGAGAAACAGCGGCGCATTGATCCCAAGGCGCAGCAGCAATTCCTCGACCGCGTGTATGTCGATCAGCGCATCGGCAAGCGCTTCCGGGCTGCGGCTGACGTGACCGCCATCGGGCAGTATCTGGCTTGCACACTCGGTCTCGAGCATGGCGAGGCCCTGCTCAAGCAGCTTGCGCCCGTCCTCGGTCGCAGCGCCGCACAGGCACAGGGCCACGGCGATGCGGAAGCGCGACACAGGATCAGTTTCATCGATGCCGCTGAACTGGAGGTGGCGGATCTGTCGGCCCATCGATTCCAGAACCACCATGCGGCTTTCGGCGGACATCGGCTCGAACAGCCACGGCCCGGCGGAAAGCAAGTTGATCAGGCGATCAGCCGTGACGCCGAGACGCCAGGCAAAGTTGTCCCATTTGCCGAACGCCTCGACCCACGCCGCAACCAGCGCCCGCCCTCGCCCTTCGCCTGCGTGCCCGCACGCCCCAAGGTCACGTAGCCAGTGGAAGCGGTGGATGCGGTCGGCAAAATGGAATGTCGGAAA
>JBMOGP010000663.1:0-1828 GCA_049318285.1 Hyphomonadaceae bacterium | reverse complement strand
ACTCCCTTCACACGGGAGGGGTCGCAGGTTCAATCCCTGCATCGCCCACCAGCCTTTGTGCTACGGCGCGGCAAGCCGGCCTTTTCTGACACGCGAGGGAAAAGCAGTAGCTGAGCTCGTCGATCCGAGTCGGGTGCGGCGGGCTGTCGCGGTTTTGGCCTGCCTGGTCCAGGTCGCTGCTTTGCTGGGCTTTGCGGGCTTTATGAACGGATGTTGGGGTAACCGTGGCGCGTTTTAACCTCCTGCCACAATTGATCTTCAAAATACCTCAGCTGCTTCATGCGCCGCCTCAACTGCATTCCTAGGTTGACTTCACGCCGACACTGCAAAGCGGGGGGCGAGAACTGAGGGACCTACCGGGCCGATTGGCGTTGTTGCGTCAGAAGCGCCCCACAAGGTGTCTGGAGCGAACCAAATGAATAGCGACTTTTGTGACAATGACGGCGCGCGCAAGCTCAAGGCCAAGATTGAGGAATATTGGACCAATCGCGGTTTCGATGTTTCGATCAACCTGATCGATGCCGGCTTCGTCCCCGCCATGCGTTCCGCCCGCACCGACGTGCGGAGCAACATGGTCAACGGGATGCCGCCGCGCAAGAAAAGCGCGCGCGCTGAGTCGGGCAGGCCCGCAGGTTTCGCCCGCGGGATGGGCTAAGGATTCAGCAGACGGACAAGAAGGTCCGGAAGGTCAGTGAATTGCGTAAACACGGCGTCGGCCCCTAACAGGTCCGGCGCCGTGTCGGTATAGCCATGTGCGTAAATCGCGACGGGGGCGCCGGCGGCCTTTGCCGACAGCACGTCGTTGATCGAATCGCCAACCATGGCGGAGCGTGCGGGATCGCCGCCGGTCGCCCGAATGGCCTGGAGGTAATGGTCGGGGTGGGGCTTGCGGTTTGTGACGTGGTCTGACCCGACGACGGCAGCGAAATGGTGGTTGAGACCGAGGGCGATCAGGAGCTGGACGGACAGGTCCGTCCGCTTGTTGGTGCAGACGCAGAGCATCGCACCGGCGTCCTGCAGCTTGTCCAGCGCTTCGACCAGACCGGGATAGGCTCGGGAGTGCACTGCGATGTCTGCAGCATAGGCCTTGATGTAGGCTTCCGTAAGCTGGTCCAGACTGGCCGCATCGGGATGGATCCCGTGGACGGCGCAGCAGCGCATGATCAGGGCGCGGGCGCCCTGGCCGACGAGATTCCGGATATCCTCCAGCGTGGCGGAGGGTAGCCCTTCGGCGGCCAGAACCTTGTTCAGTGCGGCGTGGATGTCGCCTGCCGTCTCGACCAGCGTGCCGTCGAGGTCGAAGGCGATAGTGTAGCCGGACAGGTTTGTCATGGTACTCAGGGCGGACTGGATTCGACCCTGAAGGACAGGCCATGGCCGACCGTTTCGCAATCATCCTGGCAGCGGGCAAGGGCACGCGGATGAAATCTCCGCGTCCCAAGGTGCTGCACGAGATCGGCGGCCGCTCGATGCTGGCCTGGAGCGTGGCGCTGGCGAAGGAGCTGGGGTGCAAGCGGTCGGTCGTGGTGGTCGGGCCGGACATGCCGCAGCTCAGCGGGGCGGCGGCGAAGCTGGTGGGAGCGGAGAATGTCGTCGTGCAGCACGAACAGCTGGGGACGGCGAACGCTGTCGATGCGGCGCGGCAGGCGCTGAGCGGGGCCGATGGTGAGGCGATCGTGCTCTATGCGGACACGCCTCTGATCCCGGCGGAGGCGGGCGAGCGTGCTTTTGCGGAACTGGGCAAGGGGGCCAGCGTTTGCGTGCTTGGCTTCGAGGCCAGGCTGCCAAACAGGTATGGGCGGCTGGTGACGACGGGCGATGGCGCGCT
>JBMOGP010000662.1:0-1831 GCA_049318285.1 Hyphomonadaceae bacterium | reverse complement strand
CGGCTCCAGCACCGGCCTCCTAAGGAAGCCGTCGCCGGTAGCGGTACGGCGCTTCCCTTTTGACTCAACGATAAACCTCGGCGCCTATCGCCAACCATCGGTAATAAGTTTGCGTAGCATCTGGCCTTAACCGCCCGCTGCCCTGCGCCGCCTGCGCAGCGTCACGCGCATTAGCGTCAGCGCCATCTAAGACCGACCAGATGACGGGTCTGGGTGGTGGTGTAAAAACATGTCACGGCGCGCATTCATGTTATCAGCGGCCGGCACCGCAATCGTCCTGGCTGCCCCGACGGCTTCATCTCAAAGAATCAGGATCAGGCCTCGACCGGGAGGAATGACAGGGGGAACCACCGGGCGAGCGTTGAATCGCGCTCAACTTCAGCAGTGTGCGGATTCCGCTCTGAAGGCGCCCACCATTCCGAGGAATAGGCGCCCAGGCATTCAGATTTATTGACGCCCATCCATTCCGATAAATTGGCGCCCACCCTGATCTCGGGGTCTGAGCCGGTTTGGAGATCGGATTTTGCGGCCGCGCTTGCGCAGACCAGCCAATTGCTGGCCGATGGTCACCGCGCGCTCATCTACGAGTCGACATTTCAGCACGATGGAATTCTTATCCAGGCGGGGTTGCAGCCATGAATACCATCTGTCCTTTTTGCACCCTGGAGCCTTCAAGGATTGCGGGGGCCAACGCGCTGGCGGTCCGGTTCGATGACGGCTTTCCGATCACACCCGGCCACAGCCTGATCATCCCCAGGCGGCATTTCGGATCATTTTTCGAGGCGACCGCCGAAGAGCGCACAGCGCTTCTGAGCCTGCTGGACGAGGCCCACGCTGAGGCCGCAAGGGCCTTCAGCCCGGACGGCTTCAATATCGGAATAAATGACGGCGCGGCCGCCGGACAGACCGTACCCCACCTCCATATCCACCTAATCCCACGGCGTCTGGGTGATGTGGCTGACCCAAGGGGTGGCGTACGCTGGCTGATACCGGATAAAGCCCGTTACTGGTCGACATAGCTGAGGGTTGAATGTCTATCCCGAGCGATGAGCGCCAGCTGACATTCCTGACAAAACTGCAGCGCCTCTTTTCCGAGGGCGATTTCACCGCAACCTATAAGTTTGCGTTGTTGATTGCGCTCAGCGACCTCGCTGTGGAGGAGGACGCTCCTGGGGATGATGAAGTCATTCTAAGCGTCCGGCAGATAGCCGACCGGTTCATCGGTCTCTATTGGTCACACGTACTGCCCTACAGCGCCGGCGCAGCTGGAGCGCAGCCGGACATTCTGGTCCAGAACAACGGGCGTCAGGCCGCAGTCGTCACGGCGATCGTGAGGTTTCGGGAAACAGAGCGCCTGGCATCCTTTGAACAGGCGCGGATGTCGCCTGCGTTCTCCCGCCTTGTGACGGACGTCTCGCGAACGGTATCCGTCCAGCCATTGACCTATCTTCAGAACTTCGGTGGCGGGACAGACGCCTTCATCTATGAACGTCTGCCCCACGGAATGATCCGCCTGAAGCCGGGCGTGGCCTATTGCATGCGGCGTTTTCACGGGCTCATTCAGCAGATGGCGCGCGCCCGCTGGATTGCGCACATCAAGGCCAATCAGCAAAACCATACTGTCCTCGGCATGGCCGATGATCTCGAGGACTTCCTCTTTTTGACATCACGTCAGTCGCTCATGAAAGTAGGGCAGGGCCTGCGTCACCTCGAGGGGACGGCCTGCTTCTACTGCGCGGAGCCCATCGCATCAGAGGCAGATGTCGATCACTTTGTGCCGTACGGTCTTTATGCGCGAGACCTGGCGCACAACTTCGTCCTGGCTCACCCC
>JBMOGP010000661.1:0-1832 GCA_049318285.1 Hyphomonadaceae bacterium | reverse complement strand
CTCACCCTCGGTTTCCTCCGCAAAACGCAGGGATCCGCTTAAGCGACCGGAACAGGCGGAGCTTTTAACTTGTCCGGCGTCAGCAGCCGTCAGACAGGTGGAGGTTTTTCACTAACGCAGGAATTCTGGATCATCGCAGCCCTTGAGGTAGCGAAGATCAGCCAGAATTGCAGGCCGCAATCGGCCGAGAAGCTTGTGAAGGAGAACCTGCCGCCTAATCGCTTCCCGCGAACCGGCGGGCTCGTTCTGGATATCCTGCGGGAGGTCGGGGAGCCGCTCACGTTGGGCCAGATCACTGACGATTGGATGAGCCGAGCCAAGATGTCTGGCTCACCCTAAAGCACACGAATTCATCGCGGCCAGGTCAGCAGTGTCAACGGCGGTCGGCGCAAACCTGCGTGTCGCCACGCAGCGGCTAGAAGCAGCGACGGGCGAGATCGTCTGGACCGGTAAGTTCGACCGTCCGCTGACGGAACTGGCCGAGCTTCAGGAGGAGCTGGTCACGGACATCGCCGGCGCCCTCGAAACTCGGGTCTACAGCCAGGAAATCGAGCGCGCGCTGAAGAAGCCCGGCGACATCACCGCCTGGGAGGCGGTGGCGCGAAGCCTTTCCGCCTATCGCAAGTGGGACACCGCCGCGCACGCTAACGGCATTGAGGAAGCCCGGCGCGCTGTCGCCATCGCGCCGGACTATGCGTCGGGGCACGCCATGCTCGCCTACGCTCTTTCCCACGCTTATCTTGGCAGTCCAGACGATCCGGCAGAGGTCCAGCGCATCCGCGCTATCGCGGAGCATGCGCCGACCTTGGCGCCGGATGACGCCTCTGTTCTCGGCTTCGTTGGGCGTGCGCTCAGCATTGTCGGCTATCCAGAGGAAGGCGTGCGCTATACCGGGCGCGCCGTGCGCAAGGCGCCGGGCAGCGGCTTGATGCACTTCTACCATGGCGTCGCCTGCGTCTTGCTCAACCGGCCCGAGGAGGCGCTGTCGCACCTCAAGACGGCGGAGCGCCTGATGCCCGGCTCCCACCTGATGTGGGGGGTGAAGGTATGGCAGTCGAGGGCCCTGCAGGCGCGCGGTCGCTGGGAGCAGGCGGATGCAGCCCTCGACGAATCACTCGACCTCTACCCGTCGCTTGGACCCCATGTCGCCTACAAAGCGTACCTCTGCCTCAAGCTTGGACGCGACGCCGAAGCACGCAAGCATGTAGAAACGGCGCGCCGATTGGGGTGGGACCTGGCGCTGACGGAACTGCATTGGCGGCGCTTGTACCCAATCAGCCCGACGCTCGAAGCCGACATCGCTACTGTTCGCGCACTCTATGCAGCGACGGAGCCGAGCGCATAAACAGGGCGCGATAGTTCGGGCTGGCTGAATGACCGGAGAGGGCCCCAGTGCGGCCGTAGGTGATGTGAGCCCTGACTATCTGTAGTGGGGGGGTATTACAGTCATAGGCGTGTCCGCTTACCATGAGCCACGCCAGGTGGCCGCGGTTCTGCCCGCGGTGTGACATGTCAAGGCCTCGGCCTGATGCTCCGCTTGTTCCGTCACACCGGCTCGCGCTGCAGCGCCCTGCGCACATGTTATGGGTCACGTGCAATCACCGCGAGATAAGCGCGCGCGGGTTGATCCGGCTGCGAGCGTCCCTGTTCCCAGTCACGCAGCGTGCCGAGCGGAATATGATAGCGCAGCGCGACCTCTTCCTGCGTCGGGGAGAGTGCGCGGCGAAGAGTTCGCACGCGTGCGACGGGCTTCATGCCGGCAAGAGCTTTCGCCGTCAGCGGACGATTGTCCGGATCGGCCTTCGCCGCAGCCAGCACTTCAGCCTCCGTCA
>JBMOGP010000660.1:0-1832 GCA_049318285.1 Hyphomonadaceae bacterium | reverse complement strand
ACGAATCGAGCGTCGTTACTGCCCGCTTTCTACACCACGTCCGGGGACGCCACCGGATCGCGAGCCGCGCCCGCTCGCCGCTCGGCCGCGTGCACAACCGGGTGCCTCCGAATGGGCGCCTTCGCGTCGTGCAGCCCCTGCGCGTGGCGCTTGTTACCCCCTGCCAGGCCTTGTGAGGACGTTTGAATTTCCTATCCGCAACGCCAGCAGCCTGTCGTGGCCACACTCGCCGCAGCGCAGTCGCAGCCAGCACCCCGTGGTACCGGATCAGGTGCAGTCGCGGCCGTGGCACCAGCGCCGCCAGCCGCTGCATGAACTCCAGTGGACTCAGCACCAGGTGCGTCGTTCCGTCTCGCCACGGTGTCTTCAACTCCAGCTGCACCTGCCCGCCGCGTTCACCTCGATGCGCTCGTCCGAAAGCGCCGGTCGAGTGATGCAGCGGCACAGCCGCTCCAGCCGCTTGCGCTCGAGCACTCGCACGCGCACCCCGGCATGCAGGCCGAACCCCTAGTCGGCGTTGGCGTCTCCCACCCCCGCGTCCGGCATGGCATATACCCTTATGACCACCGCACCACCCCTCGATGCCATGGCCTCCTCAACCGCTTGCCCCTCTTGCCGTAAGCCCATGGAGGCCCAACACTTCACCAGCAACCATGGCCTGCCGTTCGAACTCGACATTTGCTACCCATGCCAGGGCATGTGGTTCGACCGCTACGAGAGCCTCAAGCTGACGCCCGATTCAGTGGTGGAGCTGTTCCGCCTGCTGCATGAACATCGGGCAGAGCAGCACCAGCCCTTGTCATCCGAACTGGCGTGCCCGCGTTGCATTCGACCGCTGGAGAAGGGGTTTGACCTGGTCCGCAGCGGCCGCTACATCACGTTCCGCTGTGCAGGTCAGCACGGGAGGTTCAGTTCGTTTTCTTCCTTCATGATCGAGAAAGGGTTCGTCCGTCCGATGAGGCGCCATGAAGTCGAGGATCTGGCGAAGCGTGTGGGGGCGATCTACTGCACCAGCTGCGGCGCTCCCGTGGACATTCGAAAAGACCATGCGTGCCCGTATTGCGGAGCTGCGTTCTCGCTGCTCGACCCTCGAGCCGTGGCTAACGCGCTCGAGGGGTACGCGCAGGCCAGTGCCAAAGCCAAGGCGGGCGCCATGCTGGCAACGACGCTTGTAACGGTGGGCGACACACTGGTGGCGACAGTACAAGACCGCAGCCGCGCTTCTGAGCGCGAGCGCCAACCGGACGCCTTCGCGAATGTCGGCGGCGCGCCGACCGCGTTGGTGGCCGGAGATTTGTTGGCCGCGGGTGTGGCAATGGTGTGGCGGTTGCTGCAGGACTGAACGCGCGCCAGGATCAGGGCGTTCGACATTCCGATCCCTGGCACTGAGGGTGCACAACCCTGTGGTCCGGTGATCGCGCTACATGTTCCGCCGATACTGCCCACCGACCTCGAACAGCGCGTTGGTGATCTGACCGAGCGAGCACACCCGCACCGCGTCCATCAGCACCTCGAACACGTTGGCATCCGCGATCACCGCGGCGCGCAACCGCTGCAGCATCGCCGCCGACTCGGCGGCATGGGTCGTCTGGAAGCCCTCGAGGCGCGCGAGCTGCGAGCGCTTCTCGTCGTCGGTGGAGCGGGCGAGCTCGAGCGTCTCGGGCGTGACGTCGCCGTGCGGGTTGCGGAAGGTGTTCACACCGATGATCGGATATTCGCCGGTGTGCTTCAGGTGCTCGTAGTGCATCGACTCGTCCTGGATCTTGCCGCGCTGATAGCCGGTCTCCATCGCCCCGAGCACGCCGCCCCGATCGGCGATGCGCTCGAACTCG
>JBMOGP010000659.1:0-1833 GCA_049318285.1 Hyphomonadaceae bacterium | reverse complement strand
CAGGCGATGACCTGCCCATGATTGATGATGGCGATCTCGTCGCACATCTCCTGCGCTTCCTCGAGATAGTGGGTGGTCAGCACGATGGTGACGCCCTGTGCGTTGAGCTTGCGCACATACTCCCACAGCGACCGGCGCAGTTCGACATCGACGCCCGCCGTGGGCTCGTCGAGAATGAGGATGGGCGGGGAATGCACCATCGCCTTGGCCACCATCAGGCGCCGCTTCATCCCGCCGGACAGCTGGCGCACGTAAGCATGCTTCTTGTCGCCAAGGCCGAGCGCATCGAGGATCTCGTCGGTGCGCCGCTCGGAGGGCGGCACGCCATAGAACCCCGCCATCAGCTCCAGCGTCTCTCGGGGCGTAAAGAAAGGATCCATGTTGATTTCCTGCGGCACCACGCCGAGGGCCGCCCGCGCCTCGCGCGGATTCCGGTCGGCGTCGATGCCCCAGACGCTCACCGCCCCGGACGTCTTGTTCACCAGGCCTGCCAGAATATTGATGAAGGTCGACTTGCCGGCCCCGTTTGGACCCAGGAGGCCAAAGACCGACCCCCGTGGTACGGCAAGATCGACGCCTTTCAGCGCCTGCTTGGCAGGCATCTTCTTGGAGGCCGCATAGGTCTTGGTCAGTCCCCTTGCGGAGATGGCGAGCGCGGGAAGACCGGACGTCGGATCGGGCAAGGCAGGCAAGTCCTCTGGCGGCGGGATGGCGACATTGACGGGCCACCGGGCGCCCCATAGGTAAGGCGCATTCGGCCGGGCCGCAAATCAGCCCGCCCAATCGAGAGGACGAAATGGCGTCGCCCCCCGGAAAGACCTCGCCCCCCCCTGCTTCGGCGCCGGCTTCGCCGGTCGCCTCAAGCCAGCGCAGGTTCATGGGCAATCCGGACGTCGTGGTCGTCACTAGCCGCAAGGTCGCCTGCGATGGCGTCGGCGGCGCGCTGGGCCATCCCAGGGTCTGGTACGACATGTCGGAGGACGACCATGTCGCGTGCAAGTATTGCGACCGGGTATTCGCCCTGAAGGGCGGCAGCCGCGACCCGGCCCACTAGTCGGCATGCGTGTCCTGCCCCCCTGCCTGGCGGGATGAAGGCCGCCTCGCCCGGGCTTTTTTGCCGCGCACCGGCATTCGGGTTTGTTTCGATCCACGAATGGATATATCTGACGGGATGTCGGGAGCTTGTCGTCCCCGGCGGGGGCACTGGCATGAACGCGTTTACGGCAAAACTTGTCTATGGTGTCGGCCTGCTTCTGCTGGCTGCATTGGCGGTGGCGCCGCAACAGAAAACGCGCATGGAAACGGTCGCAGCGGGCGTCCCCATGCTCACAGCCGAAGACAGGCTGGCGCAGGCGATTCACGACCGCATCGCGCTCGAAGCCGCAGCCCAGCGTGACGATGCAACGCTCAGAAATCTTCGCGCCGAAGAGGACGGGCTCCGCCGCCTGGCTTTCGAAAGCGATTCGAAAGCGTCCCGCGAATACCTCATCAATGCACTGGCCGACTCGCTTTCAGCAGCGATGCTCACACGCGCGACCATCGCCTCGGGCGGCCAGCGTACAGAAGCCCTGGACAGGGCCGAAGCGGTCGTACGAAAGCTGACAGCCGCGATAAACGACGAAGTGCGCAGCCTCGCGACCTGATCCAGCCGGGCGTTGACGGCGCGGCTCGCGCGCGCGATCCCTGACGGTGGTTTGGGTCCGGACGTTTCAGGAATGCCGACATGATGAGATTTGCTGCTGGCTTCGCCCTCGTCCTGCTGTCCGCCTGCGCAACCCACGCAGCCCTGCCCGACCTGGCGCAGTCGCCGCCGGGCAAGGCGCCGGCTTTCGA
>JBMOGP010000658.1:0-1842 GCA_049318285.1 Hyphomonadaceae bacterium | reverse complement strand
GCCGCGCATCGGGCAAGGGCACGCTGCTGTTCGTCGATGAGATCCATCGCTTCAATCGGGCCCAGCAGGACGGCTTCCTGCCATTCGTGGAGCGCGGTGTCGTCACGCTCGTCGGCGCCACGACCGAGAACCCCAGCTTCGAACTCAACAGCGCGCTGCTGTCGCGGACGCAAGTGATGGTGTTGAAGCGGCTCGACGAGGCTGCGCTGGGCAAGCTGCTCGCGCGCGCCGAGGCGCTTTTCGGCAAGTCAGCCCCGCTCACCGAAGAAGGCAAGGCTGCGCTGATGGCGATGGCCGATGGCGACGGGCGCTACTTTCTCAACCTGGTCGAGGAAGTCTTCGCCTGGAACCGGAAGAACCTGATCGACGCCAACGGCCTGATGGCGGCGCTGCAGAAACGCGCGCCGAGCTACGACAAGGATCGCGAGGAGCATTACAATCTCATCTCCGCCTGGCACAAGGCGACGCGCGGATCCGATCCGGATGCGGCGCTCTACTGGTTCTGCCGCATGCTCGAAGGCGGCGAGGATCCATTGTTTCTCGCGCGCCGCATGATCCGCGCAGCCAGCGAGGATGTTGGCCTTGCCGACCCGACCGCCCTGATGATCTGCAATGAGGCGGCAGCGGCGTACGAGCGTCTGGGCTCCCCGGAGGGCGAGCTGGCGCTGGCGCAGGCGGCGCTGCATCTGGCCACCGCGCCGAAGTCGAACGCGGCCTACGTCGCCTACAAGGCCGCGCGCGCAGCGGCGCGCGAGACGGGTTCATTGACGCCGCCGGCGCACATCCTGAACGCCCCCACGACGTTGATGAAACAACTCGGCTATGGCGCCGGGTACCAGTACGATCACGACACCGAGGGCCAGTTCTCCGGTCAGAACTATTTTCCAGACGACATGGAGCGCCAGACCTTCTACCAGCCCGGGGGCGCCGGCCGCGAAGCGCCGATCCGGGAGAAGCTGGAACAATGGGCAAAGCAGCGCCGCGAGCGCTCCGGTGACTAAAGGCGTCAAGCGCAACTATGAGAGCCTGCCGGTCTCGGAGGACGACGCAGCATTCGTGCGGGGCATTGTCATCCACGAGGACGGCGGCATCATCGCATTCAACAAGCCGTCCGGCTTGCCCGTCCAGACGCGTAACCCGGAAGACCGCACGCTCGACCGGCTGATGGCGGCGTTCGCCCGATCCAACGGCAAGCGACCGCGACTGGTCCATCGCCTCGATGCGCCGACATCCGGCGTGATCGTCGCGTGCAAGACCCAGCCCGCCGCCGCAGCCCTGAGCCAGTCCTTTGCCGATCGGCTAGTGGACAAGACCTATCTTGCCGTGGTCACCGGCTCGCCCTTTCCGAAAGGCGAGACAGAGTTCTCGATGCCGCTGACCCGTCACATCGCCCGCCCCGGACTGGAGCTCATGCGCGCCGCGCGGCCAGGGGATCAGGGAAGCCAGTCAGCCGTAACGCGCTGGCGGGTTCTCGCCAGCAGCGGACAGACGCACCTGCTCTGCGTCGAGCCCCAGACGGGGCGCATGCACCAGATCAGGGTCCACCTGTCGATCGAGGGAAGGCCTATCCTCGGCGACCCCTATTACGGTGGCGCATCCACGCTTAAGGGCCTGCCCGTGCCGAGGCTCATGCTCCACGCCTTCCGACTGGAGATACCGCACCCAACGGCCGGCGGGCGTTTCGTGATTAACGCCCCGCCGCCGGCGGACTTCCTCGCCGTCCTGTCTGCCGCAGGGCTGGAAATGCCTGCTGATCTGGCTTCCGGGGCCGGTTAGCCCTATGAGCAGGGCGAAATGTTCAATGTCCTTCTCGTAGCCCTCGGGGGCGGCCTCGGCGCCGCG
>JBMOGP010000657.1:0-1848 GCA_049318285.1 Hyphomonadaceae bacterium | reverse complement strand
TCGAGACATGCTTACGGGATTGTCGATCCGCGACTTCGTTCTGGTGCGCCATCTCACGGTTGAGCTTGGCGAAGGGTTCACGGCGCTCACGGGCGAGACCGGTGCGGGCAAGTCCATCCTGCTGACGGCGCTGGCCTTTGCGCTCGGTGGACGTGGCGGGCAGGGGCTGGTTCGTCCTGGGGCGGACGCCGCCGAGGTCTCTGCAGCGTTCGAAGTTTCGGCCGGGCACGCCGTCTGGCCGATGCTGTCAGCGCGTGGCATCGAGAGCGATCGCGGCGAGGCGCTTGTGTTGCGCAGGGTGATCCGGCGTGGTGGTGGCATGCGCGCGTTTGTCAACGACCGCCCGGTCAGCGCAGCGCTGGTTGCCGAGGCCGGGCTGCTGCTTGCGGACATCCATGGCCAGCATGACGGGCTTGGCCTGCTCGAACAGGCGCGGCACCGTGCGCTGCTGGATGCGTGGGCCAGGAATGGTGCGGCGCTGGCGGAGGTTGCCCGGGGCTGGTCCGCGCTGCGCAATGTCCGCGAGGCTCGCCAGGCGCTGGAAACGCGCCTTGCGCGGGCAGCCGCTGAGCGGACATGGCTTGGCCATGCGCTCGAGGAACTTGACGCGCTGGCGCCGGAGGAGGGCGAGACGGCCCGCCTGGCGCTGGACCGCGCGACGATGCAGGCGGGCGAACGCGTGGCGGGGTCGCTGGATGCGGCCAGTCATCAGTTCAACAAGGCTAATATCGAGGGTGCGCTTGCCAATGCCGGCCGCGCCGTGTCGCGCGCCTTGTCAGCGCCTGGTCTCACGGGAGAGGGAGCTGGCAGTGAGCTGGCCGTCCGTATCCGCGCCGCCTGCGAGGCCATTGAGCGCGCGGTGATCGAAGCCAACGAGGCGCGCGCCGCCGTCGCGCTTGCGGCGGCTGCGTGTGAATTCTCGCCCGCCGCGCTCGAAGCCTCGGAGACCCGGCTGTTTGCGTTACGCGCCGCCGCCCGCAAGCACGATGTCGATCCCGATGCGCTGGCCGGCCTGCGCCGCCGCATGCGGCTGCAGCTCGACGAGATCACGCATTCGGATGAGGCGCTTGCTGCAGCGCGCGCCGCAGAGGCTGCCGCGCAGCAGGCCTATGATGCCGCCGCTGCTCGCCTGACAGACCGGCGCCTCGCCGCAGCGAAGAAACTTGCCCGCGCCGTATCGGCGGAACTCCCGCCACTCAAGCTGGAGAAAGCGAAGTTCCGCATTGCTGTCACCGCGCGCGCCGAGCCTGGTCCTGCGGGCTGCGATGACATAGCGTTCGAGGTCGAGACCAATCCCGGCGCAGGCTTTGGCGCGCTGGACCGGATCGCCTCGGGTGGCGAGATGGCGCGGTTTGCGCTGGCCGTCAGCGTCTGTCTTGCAGATGTTTCGCCGGCCGGCACGCTGGTGTTCGACGAGGCCGACATGGGCGTCGGCGGGGCGGTGGCCGCCGCCATCGGCGAGCGGCTTGCCATGATCGGGAAGCGACAGCAGGTTGTCGCGATCACGCATTCTCCGCAGGTCGCAGCTGCTGCGACGCGTCAGCTGCGCGTCTCAAAGGCTGAGGCGGCGGGCGAGACTGTCACGTCTGTCGACATGCTGAGTGCGAAGGCGCGCAAGGAGGAAATCGCTCGCATGCTCGCCGGCGCCAGCATCACCCGCGAGGCGCGGGCCGCCGCAAGCAGGCTGTTGGCTGGCGCGTGAGTGGCGGCTAAGAACCTGCCATGGCCGCAGAAAAATCCGTCGACACGCTGACCAAAGCCGCCGCGACAGCCGAGCTGAAGCGGCTGGCCGAGACGATCCGCGCTGCTGACGCGGCCTACTACCAGGACGACGCGCCGGCGATGGCG